>NZ_JBYNRX010000097.1:0-215410 GCF_057785375.1 Roseiflexus sp. | reverse complement strand
GCTTTTCGGAGAAGAAGTTGTCCACCGGCGTGTCATCCTCGGTGACGAACCGCTCATAGTCCGGCAGATACTCCGGCGGCGGCGGCCTGGTCGGGTCCACCTCCGGTACGGTCGCAGGCGTCGTCATCGTTTCCCCTCCTTACGCTGAGCGTTTGGGAGCATTGTAGCACGTTCGCCGCGTTGACGGCATGGAACTTCTGGCGCACTGTTTCACGTGCCAGTTGTTCGAACATGTTCAGGTACTGCTGCGCCACTGCTTCCCACGACATCTGTTCCGCTCGCCGACGCGATGCGGCGCCCATTCGCAACAGATGTTCACGGTTGGCAGCGAGATATGCCAGGTGTTGCGTCAGCGTCTCGACATCGCTCCACGCGAAGGTGAGTCCGTTCTCGCCTTCCTGCACCAGTTCCGCAGTTCCGCCGGTACGTGTGACGACCAGCGGCAATCCGGCAGCCATGGCTTCGAGCGTCGCCACGCTCATGCCCTCGTTGTACGACGGCAGGACAAACACATCGGCGTTCGCATAGCGCTCGGCGATCCGCTCGCGTGGCACATACCCCGTGAAGGTCACGAGGTCGGCGACATCCAGGCGTTCCGCTTCGGCGCGGTACATCCGTTCGGCATCGCCGGTCCCGACGAACTCAACCGCTGCCGCTACCCCTGCGTCGCGCAGACGGCGCAGCGCGGCGATCAGATGCCGCTGCCCTTTGCGTTCGATCAGCCGCGCCACGCAGATGATGCGCAGCGGACCGCGCAAGCGCGGCTTGGCGACCCGAAATGCAGCGACATCCACGCCGTTCGGCACGATCGCGGGGGTGATCGACGGATCGACACGCCGGATCATGGCGGCTTCGCCGTCACATTTCGCCACCACCAGCCGTGCATGCTGCCACACCGCGCGGATGAACGGCGCCAACACCGGGTACAGCCAGTCATACCGCTCCTCAAAACCGGGAATATCCGGCCCACACACTCGCACCAGATACGGCAGACCGGTGAGAGAGCGAAGCGCCAACGCGACGCCGCCCGCAGGCACGGCGCTCCAGGCGAAGCAGAAGTCGTAGGGCAGCGCGCACTGTCGTGCCAGTGCAGCAGGCAACACCCCGGCAGCGTAGGTCAGCAGCTCGCGGTTCGATGAGTGATGAAGATCGCGGTTGTTAACCGGAACTTTGTAGATCTGAATGCGCTCGCTGAACTGCTCACGCTCTGGTTTGCCTCCCAGCGCCGCCGTAAACAGATCGATCTCCAGATCGACGACGCAGGCGAAGCGCTGAAACAGCGCCTGGTTGACCGTCCCCGTTCCGCCGCCGAGCGGCGGAAACTCATTGTTGAGCATCAGAATGCGCATTTTTTCTCGCTTGCCAGCCATCGTACAGAATGAACGCCAGCGTGGGAAGGAAGAGCGCCGGAACCGACCATGCTGGACGAACCTGTAGCCCAATGCCAAAATGGAACAACGGAACGACCCAACTCAGCACCGTCAGCGCGAGCACATGGCGGCTGCGCGTGGGAATCAACCAGAGCGCCGCCAGATCATACACGCCGCGGAATGGCAAAACCGACATCGCCAGAAACAACCGGACGCGCTCTTGCCGCCAGCGTAGCAGCGCGAGCGCCAGCAAAGGACCAAAGGGCAGGGTAAGCAGTGCGATCATCTGCTGGTACTCTCCGGTCATCTCCAGCCACCGGCGGGGCCAGGATGGATAGATAATCAGAGACGCCGCGAGAACACTGCCTGCCAGCGCTATGCCGCGCCAGGTCACCCGATTGATCGCTACCGGCAACGCGATGTTGGGTTTGATAAGAACCAGGAGCGGCGCCAGCAGCGGGAAAAACCAAGCAGCAGCGATAAGCGGCGACCACTGAGCGAACATCAGGGCATAGAGATAGGGAAATGATGCAAAAACGGACAGTCGCCACACGTCACCCGCGCGCAAAATGCCATATGCCAGCAGTCCTGATGATCCCCCAAAGAACAGTGCTGCGGCTAGCGGTTTAGGGAGTGTGACGAACGGCAATCCAAACAGTGCGACAGGCAAGGGATAGGGGACTTTGAGCGATGACGGCTCAAAATCATACGGATCACGCCCCTGAAGGAGCGCAGTTGCGGTATCGAGCGCCCAATTGAAATCGCCTGGACCGGGAAAATACATTGGCAGCGTTCTGAATCGGTAACACAACACAGCCGCAGCGCTCCCAATCATCATCGCAAGCAACACCTGGCGATACCAGCGAACACTGTGCCAGGTCCGCCACATCCATCCTTGATGTCTTGGAATAGAGCGCAGATGCATTTGGCTCTCAGTCCTCACGCCGAATCGCAATCTACACGATGTTCGAGCGCCCGGTTCGCAAGGCGTCACAATCTATAACGCCTCGGCATCAGCAGCCCCAAGGGGGCTTGCACTTGCGGTGAGCGCAGTCGAACCGCGTGCCTCAGCAAGGGCTTTCGCCCGCAGCGCCCTGGCAGTATTGTACGAATGACCGCGCATTGGTGTCAGTTCTCAGTTCTCAGTTCTCAGTTCTCAGTTCTCAGTTCTCAGTTCTCAGTTCTCAGTTCTCAGTTCTCCGGTTCTACTCCCCGCCAACCACCCGTCGCACCACATACAGCGGGCGCTGTTTGACCTCCTCGAAAATACGTCCCACATACTCGCCGATGACGCCGATGGTGATCAACTGAATGCCAGACAGCAAAAAGATCGCCACAATCAGGGTTGGAAAACCAGGAGGATTCAACCCGAACGCGATGCGTTGCACGGCATACACTATCGCCAGCGCAATCGAGATCGCTGAGACAATGAACCCCAGCATCGTAATAATCCGCAGCGGCACAAAACTGAACGACACGATTCCATCGAGCGCCAGATAGGTCAACCGGCTCAGGGTATATTTCGGCTTCCCCGCGTGTCGTCCCTGCCGGTCGTAGGGCAGCCCGATCTGCCGCATCCCGACCCAACTGCGAATGCCGCGCACAAAACGGTTTCGTTCCGGCATCGCCGTCAGCACATCGACAACCCGCCGATCCATCAGGCAAAAGTCGCCGGCGTCAAGCGGGATGTCGATATTGGCGAGCCGCCGCAGCATGCGATAGAACAACGCATACGCCGCACGCAGCAGCAGGTTCTCTTTGCGACTCGCGCGCACTGCGTACACGACGTCGTACCCCTCGTGCCAGCGGGCAATAAACTGCGGCAGCACCTCCGGCGGGTCTTGCAGGTCGGAGTCCATCACGATGACGCCATCGCCGCGTGCGTGGTCCAGCCCGGCGCTGATTGCAATCTGATGCCCGAAGTTGCGCGCCAGCTCAACCACGACAACCCGTGCGTCGTTCGCTGCGAGCGATAGCAGAACATCCCGACTCCCATCGTGGCTGCCATCATCGACGAACACCAGTTCATATGGTTGCCCTTCATCTTCCAGCACGCGGGTGAGCCGTTCATAGAGCGCCGGCAGGTTCTCACGCTCATTGAAGACCGGTAGAACAACCGAGAGATGCGGACGCGGGCGCGACGTCTGTGCGACGCCATTGCCGGAATGATCGGCGATCAACCCCGCGAGCCTGCGGCAGAATGCCAGCGCCGCCTGCGGGTCGTCGATGGGAATGACGGACGCCAGCGCCGCAGCCGTATCGCGCTGGTTTGCCGATCCGCCATGGAAACTGTGCTCACCCATATCCCATCCCGGCCAGCAGAGACGTTGCACTGCAACGTTTCAACCCGGCAATTACCATCACTAGTATATGGCGATATCAGGGTACGCGATCGATCGACATGGAGTCAAATTGATAATAAGGTCGAAATAGTTGAGATATAAGGGTTGCTGGTTAGAGAAGGGAAAGTGGCGCATAGCGTGCGGAGATGCAGCAATCTCACGAGAGTCACATCGTTGCGAGCGGGCAGGCGCCGCGTCCCTCGTCCGACTACCCATTGAGATGCGGCGATCTCACGAGTGCCACATTGTTGCAAGCCCTCACGTCGGATCGCTCGATTAGGGCATTGGGACGCCAATATGGGCGAGGCGCCGCCTTGTGCCAACGCCACCTTCCTGTCCAGAGAACCTGCCGCTGAAAGGTCGGCTCTCTATTACCCACACGTCTGAAAGCGTCTTCCTTAGAACCGATCCACCGCACCCGCCCGACCGCGACGGTTATTGAGCCAATAACCCGGTATATCCCGGTCAAGTACAAAATAATCTGGCATGTGCGCTGCGCCCGGCGGCTGAAGCCGTGGGCTACGGTTGCGAAGCCTGCCTTCGCAGGCTATACCGGTTTAATGCTTAGAGCCTATCCGAAAAATCGTTGACTGAAGTGCGATCGGGTAGGCGAAGGCATTGCCTTCGCCTACCCAACGAGCCTTTCCGGATAGGCTCTTAGAGCCTGTTATGCACTTCAGAGATAAACGTGGTATGATTTCAGCATGACACGTAAACCCTATCCAAGCGATGTGATCGACGCGGAGCGCTGAGCCGGTCGAAGCGAGGAGCGGGCCTTCGTCGCTTCGACCGGCTCAGGCGCCGCGCTCCCTCCCTAACCTTAATGACCGAAGACGCCCCGCAGCGCGACCACGCGCTGCGCGAGGTCTCTAACGGATTGCGCTGGATCGTCCGCGCTTCGGCAAGCTCAGCGCATCGCGCTTCGGCAGGCTCAGCGCATCGCACGGGAGCGCCCTGGCGCATGATGCCCAGCGCTCCGCCGCCGTGGTCCACCGTCTATCAGCAAACCCAGCGCTGGCTGAAGGCCGGGGTCTTTGCACCGCGCTCGTCCATGATCTGCGCGCGCTGGTGCGTGAAATCGAAGGGCGCGCGCCTGCGCGCTTCGACGCTTCGGCCGGCTCAGCGCAAGCCGGCTCAGCGCACCGCCGCGCGCGGCGATCGTTGACGCGCGCACGATGCAATCGACCCCCCCCTGCCCCCCCCTGCATGCGGGGGGGCACGTGGCGGTTGATACGCTGGGCCAGTTGCTGGCCGCGATGCGCTGAGCCTGCCGAAGCGCGGTTCATTACCTTTATGCTCGAAAGTACATAACAGGCTCTAGCCCGCGCACCGACATCAGCAGCCCCGGCGGAGCTTTCGCGTGCGGTGAGCGCAGTCGAACCGCGTGCGGTGAGCACGGTCGAACCGCGTCCTCAGCGCGGGCGTTCGCCCGCAGCGCCCTGGCGTCCCGCTGCGCGCCCTGGCGGTATTGCCCAAATGACCGCGCATTCGTAGAAGACTCACGCAAAAGCGCGAAGGTGCGAAGATGCTGTAGGACATCCGGTGTGCGATGACGCTGCGACCTGATGAACATCGAGCGAGAAATCCGGTCTAGCCCGCGCACTGACATCAGCAGCCCCGGCGGAGCTTTCGCGTGCGGTGAGCGCAGTCGAACCGCGTCCTCAGCGCGGGCGTTCGCCCGCAGCGCCTCGGTGTCCCGCCAGCGCTCCGGCGGTATCGTCCAAATGACCGCGCATTCGTATCAGTTCCGCAAAGTCACGGCAATATGTCGTGATAGAGGAGAACGTTGAATAGAGCCAGGCGGAAGGTTCAGTCCAGCATCTAACCCCTAACCACTACATACACCCGCTCCGCAATCGGCGCCAGCGCGTCCCAGGCGTAGCGCAGGGCTACCCGGCGTACCCCGATGCTCAGGCGCTGTCGCAGATCGGCGTCGTTCAGCAGATGGATCGCCGCTTCCGCCAGCGCCCCGGCATTGCCTGGCGGAACGAGCCAGCCGCTCACCCCGTGCTCCAGATACTCGGCAGCCTGCCCGACACGGCTGGCGATGATCGGCAGACCGGCGCCCATCAACTCAAGCAGTTTCGCCAGGCCCCGCGCGCGGTTGATCAGCGAATCCTGCATTGGCATGAGCGCAATGTCGGCGGATGCCAGCGTCGGCGGGATCTGTTCCGGCGACAGCCAGCCGCGATATTCGATGGCGTGAGACAGACCGGCGCGTTCAGCCAGGTGCAGCAACGTCTGCTCCTCGCCGCGCTCGCCTCTGCCCGCCACGATCAGGCGTGCGTCCGGGTGGCGAGCCGTAATCCCGACGAGCGCCGCCACGACCTCGCGCACATCGAGTTCCCAAAAGCGGGTGTAGAGGAGGAGGCTCGCCGTTGAAGGTTGAAGGTTGAAGGTTGAAGGTTGAAGGTTGAAGATTGAAGATCCAACGCCGTTGGGAAGGTAGAAGACGCGATCAGGTGCAATGCCGAGGCTCCACATCAGGGTCTCGAGGGTGCGGCTGGCGACTGTCACCGCAGCTGCACGGCGCGGCAGATCGCGCTCCTGCCAGGCGAACAGGCGCTTTGCCGCCGGAGGGTACGGCAACAGATCGTTCCAGCCGCCAGAACCTTCCCAATCATCGGTATCTACGACCAATGGTATTGCCGGGCGGATAGTTCCCAGCAGCAAGGCGGCAAGACCGCTATACCCCTTGGGTTTGAACAAATGCACAACGTCTGGTGATCGCTGCACCGTTTCACGGAGCAGCGCCAGCGTCTGCTGCGCGACAGTCGCAGCGCCAGGCAGCGATGGCGCTGCGGTGTGGATCACCGGCACATCGCCGTGAACCACGCACGTCGCAGCATCCTCTGGGTTATGCACCGGCGGCGCAACAATCACGACCTCGTGCCCGCGCCGCGTCAGCGCCTGCGCCAGCGGCAACATGCGCGCCGCCAGCGTGCCCTTGGGACGGATGCCAAACGGAGCGAGCATCACGATTCGCATGACTGGTCATTGCCTCTTTGCCTGATGGGATGTCTTCTTTACGGACGGATTATATCCTGATACTACTGTGCGGTCATTCGTACAATACCGCCAGGGCGCTGCGGGCGAAAGCCCTCGCTGAGAACATGAAAGCCCCTCTGGGGCTGCTGATGTCAATGCGCAGTGCGTCCGCGACTGCCAACGCGCGTTGTGGATCGGTGCGCCGTGCGAACCGGGCGCTCGAACATCTTGGCTGACTGACTGCAAGGTAGTATGAGAACCAGGGATTAGGGGTTGAGATTGCTGTCCTTATAGAGCGAACAACCAGATGTTGCACAATAATGGCCCGTGGTGACCCTCTTGTAGCTGCCGTTGGCTGAGCCTGTCGAAGCCGGCGTCAGCTGCTCCGCGACCTTGATTGTCCAGGTTTTGGTTGATCGCTCGATTACCCTTCCGCGTCCAACCTTTGGACCTTTGCGGGACAAAACGCGCAGCGTGTCGTGCGCGGCCTTTGCACCTCTCTCCTCGCACTTGCCCGCCCTCGCGCCTCCTTGCCCTGCGCCTCACGCCTGGTTCCGCCTTCCCGTTTGCCGCCCTGCAACGCTCTCACCCTCTGCGATTTTCCATCATACGATACTGTCTCATACGAAGAAACCTCGTGAACGCTGTTGACGATCCCGATCCCTTCGTGTACAATGATGCAAGCCATCGACTGATGGCACATTCTAACCAATCGTTTACTCCTGAGACCCTTAAGGAGCCGGGCAATGCCTGACGAGCGTGGCAGCGCAGATGAACTTGAGGTGCGATACTATCCCAATCTGATCGGCCGCCTGTACCTCATCAGCCTCGAGGACGTCATGGGGCGAAATGGCGTCAATGCGCTGTTGAACCTGGCCGGAACCCGGCATCTGGTCAACAATTACCCGCCGAACAATCTCAAGCGCGAATTTCCGTTCTCGGATTTATCGGCGATCTCCAAAGCCACCGAGACGATGTACGGGCCGCGTGGCGCGCGCGGCATGGAACTGCGCGCCGGGCGCTATGCATTCAACCTGGGGCTGAAAGAATTCGGTCCGCTGCTCGGAATGGCTGACCTTGCGCTGAAACTCATGCCGATGACGATGAAGATGAAAATCGTCCTCAATGCGACAGCGCAGACGTTTGATCGCTTCAGTGATCAACCGTCTCATGTCGAGGAGCGCAAGGGTCAGTTCCTCTACATCATCGACAAATGCCCGATCTGCTGGGGACGCAAGTCGGATCGTCCTGTCGGGCACCTTGCACAGGGTATTCTCGAAGAAGCGCTCACCTGGGTGACTGGCGGTCATTCGTTCCGTATCGAGCAGACCGAGTGCCAGGGCATGGGATGCGAGCGCTGCATCTTCGCCATCGATAAAGACCCGATCGATTAGTCTTCACCTGACAGTTATCGGTTTCTGGAGGTGCAGACGTCTTGCGCAACGGAGACAGGGCGGGCACGCTCCATATGTCCTGTACAAGCGCACGTTCGATAGTCCGGCTCTGTCCGTCGGGCGTATCGCTACGTGTGTTTTTGTGTTTTCAGGATTAAGCGTCTGTCAAACGCCGCCTCTCGTGCGTATCATCGATCTCCTGGCGCGTAATTCGACTGTAATCTCATGCCCTTGAAGGGGTGCTTCCCTATCCTGTATAGTACAGGTCAGAGCCTGGAAGGAGGTTGTGCTTCTCCTTCAAATCCGGCTATCGTTGCGGGGAGTTCCATCTATGAAACGCATTATCATCCGTGAGCGCACGCTCATTCCCCCGTTCGGCGAGCCGGCGCGCGATCTCCGCGTGCTGAATAAACCGCTCTGGCTGTTGCAACGTGACTTGCTCGCTCCCTACTGTCGCGGCGCGCTGGAGGTCGACTCGCTTGAAGAGGCGCCGCCGGTCAATGAAGAATTGCTTGTTCATCGTGACAATCTGTTCTTCAACGAGTACCTGATCGACGCCTTTATCCGCGAGGCGCGCAAGATCGGTCGCGCCTGTCGCATCGCCTTCGCGCGCGACGACGCGGCAATCGTCACCCACGCACTGCACCTGCAAGAAGGTATTCGTCTCGATGAACGCCATGGCGTGTATGTCGCCGATCTGTTCTATTACCCGCACGGTCCCGATGCCGACCCGGAGCCGCTGGTGATCGATACGCTGCCGCGCGAAATGGGTTACTACCACATCCCCAGTTATATGGCGCGCCACGGCGACCTGGTGTTCCAGGTGCCAATGCGCGCGTTTCTGTCGATCGAAAACTGGGTGCACCTGTTTCTGGCGAACTCGCCGTTCGGCGTCTTCTCGTGGGGGCGAATCCACGAGCAACTGGTGGAACAAAGCTGGAAAGAAAAAATTGCAGTATCATTAACAACGCTGGCTGAACGGCTCAACCCGCTTGCTCCGCCCTGGCGCAATCACTTTCTGTCGTGCTCGCGCCTGGTGAAGGTCGGCAAAAACTGCTCGATCGATCCCACGGCAGTTATTCACGGCCCGACGGTCATCGGCAACAATGTCTATATCGGCGCTGGCGTCGTCATTACCAATAGCCTGATTGGCGACAATGTCAATATTATGCAGGGGTCGCAGGTGATGCTGAGCGTGGTGAGCGACCGCTGCTACCTGCCGTTCAACGCGGGTCTGTTTATGACGACGCTGATGGAGAACTCGATGGTCGCGCAACTCAGTTGTTTGCAGTTGTGTGTGGTGGGGCGGAACACCTTTATCGGAGCAGGAAACATTTTCACCGATTTCCACTTGCTGAATCGTCCTATCCGCACATTCCATCGCTGGAAAGGCGCCGAGAAACCAGAACTGGTCGAGGTCGGATTGCCGGTCCTAGGATCCGCTGTCGGTCACAACGTCAAGATCGGAAGCGGCTTTGTCATTTACCCGGCACGTATGATAGAATCAAATACCGTGTTGCTTTACTCGTCGCCAAATAGCGCCATTGGGCACAATGTCGTGCATCTGGCAGGCGATGACGAGAGCGATGCCGATGAGTACGGCGAGCCGCGCCGCACCGTGTATCGCTGGCCCCATCGGTATGATCTCGCTACGCACGATGGCGACGATGAGCCGCATGGTCCGATACTGGTATCGATGTCGCTTGCGCAATCCATTCCTGCGCGACGCTAGGAGGCTGTTTCGTGAGCAAAGAGAAGATTCTGGTCGTCGAAGACGCCCCCGACATTTCCAGTCTGCTCAAGATTTATTTTACGTCGCAGGGGTATGAGGTCATGACGGCGCTGCGCGGTCAAACCGCGCTCGAAATCTGCCGGAAGACCCCCCCAAATCTGGCGTTGCTCGATGTCAATCTGCCCGATATGGAAGGGTATGAGATTGGGAAGGCGCTGCGCCAGAGTGCGCGAACGCGCCATATTCCGATCATCTTCCTGACGGCGCGTGGTGAGAAGCAGGATCGCCTCAAAGGGCTTGGCGAAGTTCAGGCGGAGTACTATATCGTGAAGCCCTTCGACATCGAAGAAGTGCATACGATTGTCAAGGGCGCTCTTGATCGCGCACGGCAGAAGAATCTGACCCATCCGGTCACCAACCTGCCAACCGCCGAGTTGATCAATGAACAGTACCGCGCATTGCTGTCGAGCAGCGGATGGGCGCTGGCGCTGGTGCATATCAACGGCTTCGACGCCTTCACGCAGTCCTACGGCGCAATGGTGGGGGAAGAGGTGCTGAAATTTACTGCCCTGCTGATCAGCGAGGCGATCAACGAGTTGGGGCGTCCTGAGGATTTTGCCGGGCAAATGATCGTCGGTCCGTCGTTTGTCATTACGTCAACGCCCGATGCTATTCAGGCGATTGGTCAGCGTCTGTGCGACCGGTTCGATGCCGACATTGGGCTGCACTACGACTACAAGGATCGCCGCAACGGGTATATCACGATCCAGGCGGAGGATGGCAGTGTGCGGCAGTTGCCGTTGATGTCGCTCTCGATAGGCATTCTGACCAGCAACGACGGGCCGTTTTACGATATTCGCGAACTGAGCGAAAGCGTCGAAGAAGTTCGACAGCGCGCCGTCGCCGAGGCGCGTGAGCAGGGGCGGAAAAGCCACATGAGCATCGGACGAGCGTAGGAGATACGGCGGTCTGGCAATACGCTGCCGCTGATGTTGCGATAGGTCTCCATCAATGGACGCCACAACTGTTACGTCACCGCACGTTCGCGCATGGGAGATTCTGACGGCGCTGGCAGAGTACGGCCGATCCGATATCGATGCGCAGACGATGGTCCGGCGGATTGTCGAATTGGCCCAGGATCATCTGCCCTGCCCCTGGGGTGTGATTGCGGTGCAAACCGGCGGTGTCACGCACAGCGCCGGTTGGGGTGTCAGCCCGGAGTGGCGTCAGCGCTTGATCGAACGATCGGTCTCGATTCCAGACCAGACGATCGAACTGCCGCTCTACTACCAGGATGCCCCGGCAGGCATGGTGTGGCTCGGCATGCCTGCCGCTCATCACGAACAACTCACTCCTGGCTTCCTGACAACCTTGCGCCATCAGATCGAACTGCTGATCGTGCTGCTTCATCGTGAAGCGGCGCCGACGCCAATGACCGACGCGGCTGATGGCTCGCTCGAACGACGGTATGCCGGTGAAATCGATACCCTGCGCGCGCTGAGCGTTCACCTTGCGTCTGGACCGGACCTCGATGAACTGCCTGCCGTCGTGGTTCGATTCACGCAGCAACTCATTCCCTGCGCGGCAGTTGCATTCAGCCTGATCAACACTGAAACCGGGCTGCTTGAACCCGCAGCGTCCATTGGCGTTCCGCTCGAGCCTCCAGCACCCGCCGCATCGAACGACCATCAAACGCTGAGCGAATGGGCGGTGCGTCATCGCCGCACGATCCGCCTTTCCGACCTGCGTTATGCCCCTGTGCCCCCGGCTGTTATCGCTTTTGCCGATGGACGCGCGATCGGCGCCTACATGGCGGCGCCTTTGCAGATGGGAAATCAGGTGGTTGGCGTCCTTGAATTGATGGATGTTCAATATGATCGCTTCGGCGAGCACGAAGAGCGCCTGATTGCGATTGTTGCAGCGCAGGCGGCGCAAGCCTTCGTCAGCGCGCAACGCTATGCCGAAGACGATGTCCATCTCCAGAGTCGCCTGTGGCAATTGCGCTCTTTGCAGCGTATCAGTCGTGAACTGACATCCACTCTCTATCTTCACAACATTCTCGATTTTGCACTGAAAGAGGCGCTGCGCGCCACTCGCGCCACCCATGGATATGTTGCGCTGCGCGGCTATGTGGTGGAGCATGAAGCGTTCGAGCTGGAGCAGTCCGATGCGCTTGGCGTCACAACGTCACCCCAAACATACGTGGCGTTGCGTTCGGTCGGCGAACGTGGTCCGGTGCGCCTGATCGTTGCCGCAGGGTATGCCCCCGAGGATGACGAACAATTGATCAATACGGTCCTCGATGGGGGACATGCGATTGCTGCGGGGGTCGTGACACGCGGCGAGGCGCGTATTGTCGAGCAGTTGACGGATGATGATCGACCTGCGGCGGTTGGTCCCTTGCCAGCGTCCGCGCTGGCAGCGCCGATCTATTACGAGGAGCAGGTCATCGGTGTCATCAATCTGCACAGTTCACGGGCGCATGCCTTCAATCGCGATGCGCTCGATTTTATCCGCGCAGTCGCCGATCAGATTGCGCTTGCCATTGGCAATGAAGAACGCTATCACGAGCAGCGCCGTCAGCGCGACTTGCTGGCGCAACGCGCGACGACCCTCAATGAAGTGTTGCGCATTGGGCAGGAAATGCGCGCCGACCGCTCGCTCGATGATGTGCTCGAACAGATTGCCTTTAGCGTCGCCGAAACTGCGCGCTTTCGCTCGGTTGCGGTCTACCTGATCGACAACGATGATGGCGCGATGGCATCGCTGGTCGCTGCGGCAGGGTTGCCGCTGGCCGACATCGAGCGCCTGCGCCGTCGCTATCTGCCGGTGTCGTTGCTCGAACACCTGCTTGATCCCCGGTATCGCATCGGGCGAAGTTTTTTTGTTCCCGGTCAGCGCATACGGGAACTGATCGATGGCGCCGATCTTCGCCTGATCTCGCCCCTCGAAGCAGAAGGAACGCGTACATCGGAAGAGTGGCAGGCTGATGATGTCCTGATTGTGCCGCTCTACCGGAGCAAGTCGCGTCTGGTTGGCGTTATGGTGGTGGACGAGCCGTATGATCGCCAACTCCCGACCCCCCGTTCGGTTGAAACCCTCGAGATTTTTGCCGATCAGGCGGCGATTGCCATCGAAAATGCCACGCTGCTGCGCGAAGCGCGATCACAGGCGGAACAAATGGCTTCGCTCTACCGCGCCAGCGCAGCGATGGTTTCCTCGCTCGACCTCGACAGCCTGCTCGAACGGATCTATGAAGAGATCGTCGCCCACGTCGGCGTGCCGTCGTTCTGCTTTATGGCATCGTACAATCCGCTCCGCGATGAACTCTGCTTCGAGATGTTCAGGCGTGAAGGGATGACAGCGGCGCATCTGCACAAACGCAGAATACCCCGTAGTGGTCTGAGCGGTTGGATCGTTGAGCACGGGAAGATGCTCTACGTTAAGGATTATCTGGAAGAACAGGATCGCCTGCCGGCAACGCCGGTCAACCTGGGAGAGCCGATCCGTTCATGGGTTGGCATTCCGCTGATGCGTCAAAACCAGACCATCGGGGTGCTCTCGGTGCAGAGTTTTGAGCCGCATGCGTTCAGCGCCCGCGATGTGCAGTGGTTATCGACGGTTGCGAACCAACTGGCGGTGGCGCTCTCGAATGCACAACTCTTTGCCGAACGTGGACAGCGGATTAATGAACTGAACCTGATCAATCACATTGGTCACATTACCAGTTCGACGTTCGACATTGAGCAGATGTTCGCCGGCGTCTACGAGGCGCTTGCCGGCTTCCTCCCGGTTGATGCGTTCGCGGCATGCGTGTACGACACCAGAACGGATCGCATTGGTCAGACCTTCGTTGTTGCTGCGGGAGAGCGTGTGTGTCGGCGCGTCGACCGCGCCTCATCGCCTGAGGGGCTGATCCGCCGCGTGGTCGATGCCCGGCAGTCGATCCACCTGGACAATCTGTGCCATGCGACCGTAAATGTCTGTCTGGACCTGGGGGTCTCTCCTCCTGTTGACGTCGACCAGATGTCTGGATCGTGCGTCGGCGTGCCGCTTGTGGTGGGTGAGCGTGAAGTCGTCGGCTTGATTGTGCTTCAAAGTAATACGCCACATGCTTATGGCGATCGGGAACTCGCGTTCCTGAATACGGTTGCGGTACAGGTGGCGCTGGGTGTGCAGAATATTCGCCTGTTCACCGAAGCGCGCGATAGTGCGACGGCATTGCAGCAGAAAGTCGGCGAATTGTCGGCGTTGCTGCGAGCGGCGCAAGTGCTCAGTTCCTCGCTCAAGCCGGAGGATGTGCTGCAATCGCTCATGGCTATCGTCGCCGAACAGTTACAGGTCGATACTGTTGCGCTCTGGAAGATCAATACAGATGGCTTCCTCACTCCAGCCGCCATGCAGGGTATTCCATTCGATATGGCGCGCATCCTGCGCGTGCCCATCGGGAAAGGGTTGACGGGGCGCGTTGCCGCGAGCGGGCAGCCGCTGGTCGTGGCGGATGTCGAGGAAGATGGCACGTCGCTCTATCCGCAGTTCAACCGTGAACATCGCTACACGTCGTTTATGGGCGTGCCGGTGGTCTACCGCGAACAGACAATCGGCGTCCTGAGCGTCATGACCGTGCCAAGGCGTGCGTTCAGCGCCGATGACGTGGCCTTGCTGGCGGGCATTGCCGATCAGGCGGCGATTGCGTTCGAGAATGCGCGATTGTTCGCGGAACGCGAGCGCCGGATCGCCGAACTGACGGCGTTGAACCATATCAGCCAGGCGATCAATGTTTCGCTCAGCACCGGAGAGATCCTGGAGGCGCTCCATCGCGGCATGAGCGAGGTGCTCGATACGTCGCAGTCGTTTATCGCGCTGTACGACGCGAAAACCCGTCGCCTGACGTTCCCGCTGGTCTATGAAGATGGATGCCGCGCTCCTGAAAGAGAAGCCGAGGTTGTGGTTCTCGATGAACTGACCGGCGGATTGACGCCGACCGTGATCCTTGAGCGTCGGCCACTCTTGCTGCGTACACAACAGGAAGTCGATGCCATTGCCCTGCTTCCGCTCGATCCGGACGAGCCGCCAATCTGCTCATGGTTGGGCGCGCCGATCATTCAGGGCGACGACGTCCTCGGCGTGCTCAATGTCCAGAGTTATGAACCGGCTCGGTTCGATGAGGACGCCCAGCGTTTCCTGATGACGGTCGCCAATCAGGCGGCGATTGCGTTGAGCAATGTCCGTCTGTTCCAGAGTGAGCAGGAACGCCGCCGTGTTGCGGATACGCTGCGCGAAGTGGCGCAAATGATGACCGGCGTACTTGCGCTCGACGACATCTTTGGATTGATCCTCGATCAACTGGCGCGGATTGTTCCCTACGATACGGCATCGCTCATGTTGCGCGAAGGGGATATGCTGCGCATTGTGGCAGCGCGCGGCTTCGATGAGGCGATCCGTGATCGTGTTGAGCATCTCCAATTGCATGTTGATGATGACCCGTCACTGGCGCAGGTGGTGTATACCCGCCGTCCCCATATCCTGATCGATGCCCGCGAGGCGCCAGCGTCCAGCGTCGATGATGGCACGGAACATATCCGCGGCTGGGTCGGCGCGCCTTTGCTGCTCGGCGATGAGGTCATCGGCATTCTCAACGTCGATAGCGCAACGGTCGGCGCATATGATGAAGAAGATGCACAACTCGTGTTCGCGCTGGCAAGCCAGGCGGCGCAGGCGATCCGCAATGCGCGCCTGTTCGCCGAAGTACGGCGCTTCAATGCGGAACTCGAGCAACTGGTCAGTGAACGCACAGCGGCGCTCCAGGAAGCCAACGCCCGCCTCGCCGCCAAGCGCGACCGGTTGCAGGCAATGCACAAGATTACGCTGGAACTGACCGCCAACCTTGACCTGCAAACAACCCTGAATCGCACGCTGGAACTTGCATCTGCAGCAGTCGGGGCGCATCGCGGATCGATCATGCTCAAGGACCTCCAGAGCGGCACACTGATCTGTCGCGCCGTGCTGAACACTGATGGTACGGTTGAGTCAAATCACTTGCCGATTACCTTTGAGAAGGGATTGGGGCTGTCAGGGTGGGTCATGAATCATAAGGAAGCGGTTTGTATCGCCGATGTGCGCGACGATGCGCGCTGGCTGCACGAAGAAGGACGCGCCGAAGAAGTACGTTCGGTGATTGCCGCGCCACTGATGACCCAGGATGGTCCGCTTGGCGTCCTGATCCTGACAAGCCCTGAGGTTCATTTCTTCAACCAGGACCAGTTGCAACTGTTGGCGACCATTGCCAATGAGGTGGCGATCGTAATCCACAACGCGATGCTCTACACCATCATCAACGAGATTGCCACCCAACGCGGCGAGTTGTGGTCGCAACAGCGCGAGGAGAACAGTAAGAACCAGGCGATTCTGCAGAGTCTGGGCGAAGGCGTGATCGTGGTTGATGAAGAACAGACTGTTGTGCTCTACAACGCCGCTGCCGAGCAGATTCTGGGCATTCCTGCCAAATTCGTCGTCAAACAACCACTCGCGCGGATTGCTGAGCATGGTGAAGGCGAGCAGGGCGCCGAACGCGCCCGGCGCATCTATGAGGGGCTGCGGCAGGGGTTGCAGGCGCTTGTCGAAGTGCAGAAGAATCATAACCGCGTGTTGACCCTTCCTCAGCCGGACCAATCGATTGTGCTCAATTTTGCGCCCTGGGTCGGGCCCGAGCCGCGAAAAGCCATGTATGGCAGCGTGATCGTGCTCCACGATATTACCCGCGAAGTCGAAGCCGACCGCGCGAAACGCGAGTTTATCTCCAATGTTTCCCATGAACTGCGCACGCCACTGACATCGATCAAGGGGTATGTGGACCTGCTGATGCTCGGCGCCGGTGGACCGCTCAATGAAGGGCAGATGTCGTTCCTGAGCGTGGTGAAGAACAATGCGCACCGGCTTATGAGCCTGATTAACGATATTCTGGAGATTGGGCGGATCGATGATAACAAGGTCCGATTGAAGTTCGAGAATGTCTTCATTGGCGCTATCTTCGAGGAGGTCGAGAAGACGCTGCGCGCCGAGATCGAGCGGAAGCGCCTGTCGTTCAGCATCGAGGTCGCCGAGCACACGCCGTCGGTCATGGCCGATGAGACACGCCTGACACAGGTTGTGCTGAACCTGGCGTCGAATGCGGTGAAGTACACCTATCCCGGAGGGTCGGTCAAACTACGCGCCGGACTGAACCCCGCCGGGTTGCTCCAGGTCGATGTCATCGACAACGGTGTGGGCATTTCAGCCGAGCAGCAGCAGCATCTCTTCCGTCGCTTCTACCGCGCCGATAACCCGCTCCGCGATGAAGCAGGCGGCACCGGTCTTGGATTGTCAATCGCCAAGTCGTATGTCGAAATGCACGGCGGCCAGATGTGGGTCGAAAGTGAACCGGGCAAAGGGAGTACGTTCAGTTTCATCATCCCGCTGACCCAGCCAGCGTTAGAAGCGGAACCGGCAACGACCGGGCAGAGACAGCAATGAGTGCGATTCATATCGATAATCGATTGGTCCACTATGAGGTGGTCGGTCGTCGCGGCGCACCGGTGATCTTCCTGCACAGCTGGCTTGGATCGTGGCGCTACTGGTTGCCGACGATGGAGCACGCCTCCGAACGATATCGCACCTTTGCCATCGATTTCTGGGGGTTTGGCGAGTCCGATCGGCGCGATGGCGCTTTCTCGATCGCGGAGTATGTCGATCTGGTGCTGCACTTTATGCATCAGCTTGGCATCGCCAGAGCCAGCATTGTCGGGCATGGTCTGGGCGGCATGGTCGCGCTCCGCGCCGCAAGCCAGCATCCCGAACGGGTTTCGCGCCTCATGATTGTCAGCGCCCCAATCCAGGGTTCGCAGATCCAAAACCACGTTCGGCCTGGCGCACTGTCGCGCCTCTTTGGTCGCGCCGCCCCCAGCAATGTCTGGACGCGCCTGATGCGTCAGCTCAATGTCGATTATCCGCAGATTCTGAATGAAATCATCGAAGATACCGACAGCCTCTCGGAAACGGTGGTGCAGCGCGTGATCGCGTCGGTCGTCGAGACCGATCTGCGCGAGGATCTCGAACGCCTCGAGACGCCGCTGCTCGCGGTCTTCGGCGAAAAAGACGCGATTGTGTCGTGCGATCAGGCGCGTTTCCTGCACGACGACCACGCCTCGATGCAACAGGTCATCAAACTGCCGCGTTCGAATCACTTCCCCTTCCTCGACCAACCGAATGTCTTCAACCGTCTGTTGATGGATTTCCAGGCGAGCAATGGCACGCAGGTGGAGATCAAGACCGAATGGCGGCGGCGGGTGAGTCAACTGGAGTATATCTGAAGGCGTGAGTCACGAGGTGTGAGGCGTGGGGTGTTGAACGTGGAGCCGTTGCACTGCAACGGCTCCACCGATGGGGAAACGCCTCCAGGGGGCAAAAAAGGTTGCAGGCGGAAACGAGAACGATTTTGCGGTCTGCTCTCCACATGCCCAACACCCGTCGCTGCGACTTCAAAGGTCTTCGCCAGAGTCAAGCAGCGTGCGGCGTGCAGTGAAGGCCTACGAGGGCGCTTTGCGCTCTCTGTGTCTCTGTGGTTCAAGCAAATGCAAATGGGGTAGATGGAAAGCATGCACAACCACACAATGGACGCGCTGGTCTGGCTGGGACCTCGCAAGATGGAATTGCGGCGCGAACCCGTGCCGATGCCAGGACCAGGTGAAGTGCTGATCGAGGTTGCAGCGGTCGGGATTTGTGGGTCGGAACTGAGCGGATATCTGGGAGAAAACAGCCTGCGCAAGCCGCCGCTGATCATGGGTCACGAAGCGGCAGGGCGCATCGCCTTCGACTGCGACGCGACGCTGAGCGATGGTTCGCCGGCGCGGGCGGGCACGCGGGTGACGTTCAACCCGCTGCTGACGTGCGGTGTGTGTGCTCTCTGCCTGGCAGGGAAAAGCAACCTGTGCCGCAACCGGCAACTGATCAGCGCGCACCGTCCAGGCGCATTCGCCGGGTATGTCGCGGCGCCGGCGCACCTCTGCGTTCCGCTGCCGGATCACGTGTCGCTGACTCTGGGTTCGCTCACCGAACCGCTGGCGTGCGGTGTGCGCGCTGTGGCGCATGCCGGCGCGCCGCAGCGTCTCGTGATCCTGGGCGCCGGACCGATCGGGCTGCTCTGCCTGGTTGCTGCGCGTGCCGTCGGCATCGAACATATTCTGGTCAGTGATGTTTCTGAGCGACGGTTGGCGGTTGCGCGCGCATGGGGCGCAAGTGCAACCGTGAATGCGCGCGACAATGTGCTTGCAGCGGTGCAGGCATTTGCACCAGGCGGCGCCGATGCCGTTATCGACGCCGTAGGGCTGACTATCACCCGTGATCAGGCGGTGCGCGCCGTCATTCCCGGCGGGCGTGTCGTCTTCATTGGATTGCACGAAGAAGAGTCGATGGTTGCCGCCAATTACATTGTACGCCAGGAAATTGCGGTCATCGGCAGTTTCACCTACAGCGACGCCGACTTTGCACGCGCACTCGACTTGTTGGCGGCGGGAAGCGTGTCACTCGATGGCGACTGGCTCGAAGAGCGACCGCTGGCGGCGGGACCGGCGGCGTTCGAGGAATTGATTGCCGGAGCAACGCGCGCGGCGAAGATTGTGCTGCGGGTGGAACAATAACAGCGTGCACCGGTGCGCTGGAGCAATGGAGCAATGCTCCGGCGCACCGGCGCACATTTTTATTTAGAAATGTCTCCCGGCGATGTGTACCATACTTTTGCTGGAATAATGTTAGATATCTGTTAAAAATGGCAAGAGCAGATATAAATGGGTCGATAGTAACCTTGCAATTCATCCTGGAGCGTGCTATACTGAAAAAGCGAGAAATGAACGGATAATGCATCCAATGCACGAAAATGCATTTTCCAGTATATCTCTCGTAGAAGGAGGCTGGCTATGACGCCGATGGTAGTTGGCTTCTTTATTGTTGTGTTTGTCGTTGTTGCCGGGTTCTTCCTATCGATGATCATGTCGGGCAGGCCCGAGTCGCGGTAGGGAAGAAGTACGGCGCCGCCGACGGGCGGTAGCGAGAGGGGGCGGGTGGCGATGCCTGCCCCCTCTGCGTTTTGGGCATCACTGCTCATGAGTCCACTGCAAAAAGGCTTAACCACAAAGGACACGAAGCGCACGAAGGTGAATAAACACGAAGCGCATTTGCTTTGTGTCCCTTTGTGACCTTCGTGGTTTCGCGGTTCCATCTTTTTGCAGTGAAGTCTGCTCATACTAACTTGCGGTCAGTCAGACAAGATATTCGAGCGCCCGGTTCACAAGGCGTAACGAGCCACAGCGTGCGTTGGCGGTTGTGGACGCATGCCTGCGCCCTGGCATCAGCAGCCCCAAGTGAGCTTGCACGTGCGGTGAGCGCCGTCGAACCGCGTGCGGTGAGCGCCGTCGAACCGCGTCCTCGGCGAGGGCTTTCGCCCGCAGCGTCCCGGCAGTAGTGTACGAATGACTGCGCGTGAGTATCAGCGCATTCATTGTGAGACGTGTGCGTTCCGGCGGGTAGTCGCTTGAGCGATAGCGTATCGAGAACGTTGCCTGCACTGGTTACGAACCTTTAACTTCCTGCCATTTCCTCTTCTCTCCACAGCGCGCCACAGCATGCTAGGATTGTGACGGACCGCGCAGCATACCCGTGCAATGTAAAGTGTTTGCACGTGCTCTGTGTATCTTATGCGCTGTTTTGACGCAGTGCGTCGATCGTGATATGCTACAGAAGCATTGACACATCTGCTATCATTTGCACAATGCAGCGCAGTGATGCGCCCCACCTGAGTCGTAACCATCCCTCGCTGTGGCGGACGCCTGGATGAACGCCATCATAGTTCTGGCCCTGAGGCCCTGGGGAGCTCCGTATGACCGAAGCCTTCCGTGAGATTTACTGGAATGTCGGCGAGACGCTCGGTTCACTGACCGTGTACGGTTCTGCGATCATCGTCCTGGCAGTGATGACGTGGGGCATACTGCGCGATGTCAACCGCTGGCGCAAGGGTCGTCCTGATGCGCGGATCAACAACCTCGGCGCGCGCATCATCGAATTCCTGGTTCAGGTCTTTGGTCAAAAGAAAACCCTCAAAGACCGGCGCCCCGGCATAATGCACGCGCTGGTCTTCTTTGGGTTCCTGGCATTGTTCATCGGCACCGACATTATCGCGGTCGAGGAAGACTTTACCGTCCCGCTGATGGGGAAAGATGCCGGGAAAATCCTGGTCGGCGAGTTCTACAAGAACTACGAGTTGATCATGGATTTCATGGGGCTGGTGTTCATTGCCGGCATTCTCTGGATGGCATATCGCCGCTATACGAAGTACCCCGACCGGCTGCACAACCGACGAACCGATCTGTGGGCGCTGGCGGTGCTCGGGTATATCGGTATCAGCGGCTATTTCATCGAAGGGTTGCGCCTGGCGAATCAGACGATCGGCGGCGTTTCGGTTTTCGCGCAGGATTGGGCGCCGCGCGCATTCGTCGGTTATGGTCTGGCGACCGTCTTTCGGGGCATAGGGTTGGGTGACGGCAGCCCGGTTGGGTTGGGGTTGCACCTGTTCTTCTGGTTCAGTCATACGCTGGTCACCTTTGCCTTCATTGCATCGATCCCGTTCTCGAAATTGCAGCACATTTTTTACACGCCGCTGAACACCTTCTTCCGTGATCTTGCGCCGAAAGGGGCGTTGACCCCCATTCCGAATCTGGAGGCGGAGATCGAGAAGGACGAACCGCGCCTTGGCGTTGCGACGCTGGCGGATTTCACCTGGAAGCAGCGGCTCGATTTCGATGCCTGTATGCAGTGTGGGCGCTGTCAGTCGAAATGCCCGGCGTATGCGTCGGGGTCGCAGCTTTCTCCGAAGTTCCTCATCACCAAGATGATGAACCTGCAACGCGGCGAGCCGGTGCTGCTTCACGACGGCAGCCTGGGGCGCGCGCATACCGTGCTGACGACCGACCAGTACAATGAGGCGCCCAAGCCGGTCGCCGAGCGCCAGCCGGTGTATGCCAAGATCGACGGCGACCGCGAGACGCTGCCGTTGATCGAGCACGAGATCTACACCGAAAATGAGATCTGGTCCTGCACGACGTGCCGTGCCTGCATGGAGGAGTGCCCGGCGATGATCGAGCACGTCGATCTGATCGTCGATGTGCGTCGCAATCTGACGATGATCCAGAGCGAGGTGCCGTCGAATGTCAAGCGGGTGCTGGAGGGCATTGAGCGCGCCGGCAACCCCTGGCGCCTGCCCGCACGCGAGCGCACCGCCTGGACCGATGGGCTAGACGTGCCGACGATGGCGGAGAAGGAGAGCGCCGAGGTGCTCTACTGGGTCGGGTGTGCGCCAGCCTACGATGAACGTTCGAAGCGCGTCGCCCGCGCCATGGTGCAACTGCTCGCGCGTGCCGGCGTCGATTTTGCGATCCTTGGCGAAGAGGAGAGTTGCACCGGCGATCCGGCGCGGCGTATGGGCGAGGAGTTGCTGTTCCAGGCGCAGGCGCAGGCGAATATCGAGACGATGCACCAGTACAAGTTCAAGAGGATCGTCACGACATGTGCGCACTGCTTCAACACGCTCAAGAATGAGTATCCGCAGTTTGGCGGGCGCGCCGGCATCGATTATGAGGTCATCCATCACACCGACCTGCTGGCGCAACTGGTGCGTGAAGGCAAACTCACCCCGAAGCGGTCAATCAATCAGAAGGTGGTCTACCACGACCCGTGCTACATCGGGCGCTACAACGACATTTACGACTCGCCGCGCAATGTGCTGCGCGCCATCCCTGGCGTGCAACTCGTCGAAGCGCCCGACTGGAACCGCGAACGCGCAATGTGCTGCGGCGGCGGCGGCGGCAATGTCTGGATGGAAGGGTGGGGGAAACGTGGCGTGAATGCCATCCGCCTGGAGCAGTTGATGCAGGAAAAGCCAGAAACACTGGCGCTCGCCTGCCCCTTCTGCATGGTCATGTTCGAGGATGCTGCAAAGAACGCCGGTGTTGATGAGCAACTGGCGCGCAAGGATATGGCGGAACTGCTGCTCGAGTCGCTGGAGTAGAGGCTAGAGGTTAAGGGTTAGGGGTTAGGAGAACCCAGAACCAGGACCCATGATCAGGTAGGACGTAAGGGCAGGTCCCTGTGCCTGCCCGCCCTGCCTCCGCCCCGCGTCGATCCGCGCCACGTAGGGGCAGGTCCCTGTGTCTGCCCTGCAGCGGGCGCCCACAGGGGGGCGCCCCTACAGTGGCGACCTCACGAGCGCGCCAATGCCGAACGCCTCCGCCGGTGTAAGGGCAGGTCCCCGCGCCTGCCGGCCCCACGTCGATCCGCGCCGGTGTAGGGGCAGACCCCCGTGCCCGCCCCACGTCGATCCGCGCCGTTGTGGGGCAGACCCCCGTGCCTGCCCCACAGCGGGCGCCCACAGGAGGGCGCTCACAAGTGTAGAGTTTTCAGTCGCGCCCTCGTGTTGTATTGCTCGTTTCAGGCATCAGGATGAGCAAACTCCCCCTTCTCCCCTTGTGGGAGAAGGGGCAGGGGGATGAGGGGAAAAAGGCGTCAGGATGCAACAAACACCCCTCGCACTCGAAAAACTCTACCCTTGAAAGGTCGCCCCTACGGTGGCGATCTCACGGGCGCGTCTGTGCCGAACGCCCCTGCCAGCGTCCAGGCAGAACCCTATGCCTGCTCGCCCTGCGTCCGTCCCACCTCGATCCCCGCCAGTGTAGGGACAGGTCCCCGCGCCTGCCCCGCAACGGGCGCCCACAGGGGGGCGCTCCTACAGCCTGCCCGCCCTGCTTCCGCCCTGCGTCGATCCGCGCCACGCAGGGACAGGTCCCCGCGCCTGCCCCACATCAGTTGCCCCCTCTAGAGGGTGTCCCAGAAGGTTGATACAAAGGAGCGAAGATGCAATGGGGGCATCGTTTTAAGGAGTGAGGCTTTGCGTCTGCGCATCTTTACATTAACCTTTTTGGGAGGCCATTGAGAACGATGAAGACCCTCGAAAGCAACTATCTGCTGCATAACGAGCGGACGTCAGAATCCACGCCTGCGTTCCCGGTCTATCGCGGCGAGTTGCCCGCCCGCCTCAACCCGCTGAACCCGCGCCACTACCTGCTGCTGGCGTACTGGATCTTCTGTCGGCCTACAGCGCTGAAGTATTACCTCTACCGGGCTGCGCCGGAGGTCTATCGCAATCCCCGCAGCAGTTGGAGCAATCTCTGGGTGATACTGCGCATTCCTGCTACCACTTCCCAGTGCTGATGGCGCCGGTTCTGAGCGCAATGCTGACGGTCATTGTCACGCTTCTCGTCGGTTGGATGCCGGGTGCGCCGGTTGACTGGCTCAGATTCGCGTTTGGTGCGGCGTTATTCGCTGCACTCATAAGCGCGGTGTTTGGCGTGGCGAGTTGTGTGGCGTTTGGTGCGGCGGCCAGCGTGGCGCACGCTGTGGTGGCTGGTGTGGCGAGTGGCGTGGCAAGCGGCGAAGTGCGCTTTCTGCTGTTCGGTGTGACGAGCCTCGGGGCTATCGATGCGGTCCGCCACCTGGACGCAGCAGTCTACGCAGCAGGCATTGTGGCGTTCGGCGCCGGGGCGCTCCGGCTGCCGTTCTATCTCGTCTATCTGCTGCTGGCGCTCTTCAGTCGCGCAGAACGGCGCCACCCGCTCTCCTGGGACGAACTGCACGTGCTGCCGCCGCCAGGGGCGGAGACGTTCCTCTTGCAGCAACTTCAGCGCAATGAACAGGAGGGATTGGACCTTCTCGCCGATGTGACCCGCAATCCCTTCCAGCGCCGTGTGGTGCGGTCCGTGCTGCAGCGCTATCTCCACGACCATCCGCAGCCGCTGCACTTCCTCTTCCGGCTGCTGAACACCCCGTCGCTTCATACGTTTGTGGACGTACCGCTCCAGAAAGGCGACTGGGAGAATGTTCGTTCAGTGCGCCAAGCGCTGCTGGCAGAACTGGGCAAACCGTCGCCGGATAACCCGCAAACGCCGTTGATTCGCTTCGCCGGGTTGCTCTTCTGGTTGCTGGAGCAACGTGAAGCGATCGAGAATGACGCCGCTCCTTTCGATCTCGCCAATGGCGCGAGGTCTACCTGGGCGTGCAGGACTATCCCGGCGGCGCGGAGATTGTCCACGTCTTCACCTGGATGGAGCGCTTTCTGGCATATCACAGAATTGTCGGCCTGACAGAAGCCAATGCGTCCGCGGCGCTCCCGCCGGTTGCGGAACGGATCCGTCCGGCGGTCGGAGTGGCGCTGGCGTGGCTCGATGCGGTCGGGCGGGAAATCGCCGTTTCTATGACGACAACTAACTACGCAGACCAGCGGGCTATGCTGTTGCGGGCTGCCGATGCGCTCACGGAGTTGGACCGGTATGTGACGGACGACGTCCCGCCGCCGGAGCGGTATCTGTTGCGGCGCATTATCCGCCAGTGGCAGGCGTTGATCATCGCCGGGAACGACGACCTGAGGTAAGATCAACCTGCGGATTGTTGTCAAGCCCTGTATTCGGAACAGCCTTGCTAAGAGGCACGGTTTCGTCGGGCTCGAAGGCGGCTGCGGCGCCTGGGGGAATTCCGGTCGTCAGAGATGACACACGCGCCCCTGGTTGTCAAGAGACGGTCGCACAACGCCATCGAACCCACCCAAGATGGTAGGGGCAGGTCCCCGTGCCTGCCCTCCAGCGGGCGCCACCGACCGCAGGCACTAACGCGGAGGGGCAACCACAGGGGGTTACCCCTCCTATGGGCGCCCGCGAGAGGCGCCCCTCCGCCAGGCGCCCACGAGAGGCGCCCCTCCGGTGAATGTCCCCGCCGGTGTAGGGGCAGGTCCCTGTGCCTGCCCTCCAGCGGGCGCCACCGACCGCAGGCACTAACGCGGGGGGGCAACCACAGGGGGTTACCCCTCCTATGGGCGCCCGCGAGAGGCGCCCCTCCTGATTCTCCAACCAAAAACGGCCGCTTGCCAGCGACCGTGAAAGAGGGGATGTGGCGGCGGCAGTGTCTTGTGCTGTTGCATCTGTTTGTTCTGTTCGTCGTGGTTAGCCGCCGCGATATCTATTTCACTAGAGTAGACGCACTGCACCCCGAAAAGGATGCCATCAAAAGATAAGAGATGTATTAGAAACCGCACTGCACGCAACCACGGGTGACTTTTGCTATAATGCGAATGGAATACGCATCGTCTCAGTAGAGAGAAGAGGTCCTCGATGACCGCGCAACCGCATCGGCGCGCTGTGCTCTTCGTTACGTGCATTGTTGATCAGATCTATCCCGATATCGGGTTTGCCGCAGCAGAACTACTCGAACGCCAGGGGGTCGAAGTGGTCGTTCCGCGTGGACTGACGTGTTGCGGTCAGATGGCGTTCAATGCCGGGTTCCGCGACGACGCCTATGCTGTTGCGGGACGCACCATCGAGATTCTACGCAACCAGGGGGACGTAGTGCTTCCTTCCGGTTCGTGTGGCGCCACGATCCGTCATCTGTACCACGAACTGTTTCACGGCACACGCCACGAAGCCGCTGCGAAAGAACTGGCGCAGCGCACCTATGAACTGAGCGAATACCTGGTCGATGTGCTTGGCGTCACCGACGTTGGCGCGAGATACGATGGGGTGATCGCGGTGCATGACGCCTGTCATGGGATGCGATATATGGGATTGGGACGGCAGGCGCGCATCCTGCTCGAACACGTCGCCGGCGCGCGCATCGTTGCGCTGCCAGGCAGCGACGAGTGCTGCGGCTTCGGCGGTCTGTTTGCAATCAAGCAGCATCAGATTTCTGAAGCAATGTTGCAGCGCAAACTGACGCATATCGCAGAATGCGGCTGCGACCTGGTCGTCACTGGCGACGCCAGTTGTATGACGCAGATCGCCGGCGGTCTCAGCCGATCGAAATCACGGGTGCGAGCATGCCATCTCGCCGAGGTGCTGGCGAACAGGGTTAGGAAAGGATTGCGGGTATGACAACAGAGACCATTGCGTTTTTTGATCGGGTAGATGAGGCGTTGCACGATTCGATGCTGCAAACGGCGCTCGAGCGGGCAACGACGCGCTTTCTCGGCAATCGCGCGAAGGCGGTCGCCGATGTCGATAATTTCGAGGCGCTGCGCAATCAGGCGCGCGCCATTCGCGCCGGGGCGCTGGCGCACCTCGATGAACTGCTGGCGCGCCTCGCCGATAATGTCGAACGCCATGGCGGGCACGTCTGCTGGGCGGAAGATGGCGCAGCGGCGCGCCAGTATATCCTCGACCTGGCGCAGCAGCGCGGCGTGCGCACCATCGTCAAATCGAAGTCGATGGCATCAGAGGAGATCCATCTGAACGAAGCGCTCGAACATGCCGGGCTGGACGTCATCGAAACCGATCTCGGCGAGTATATCATTCAACTCGCGGGTGAAACGCCGTCGCACATTATTGCGCCTGCTATTCACAAGACCCGCGAGCAGGTGCGCGACCTGTTCGTCCGGCATCTGGGTATGGAACCGACCGACGATATTCCAACAATGACGCGCACGGCGCGCACGGTGCTGCGGCAGCGCTTCCTCCAGGCGGATATGGGGATTAGCGGGGTGAATTTCGGCGTGGCGAACGAGGGTGCAATTGTGGTTGTCGAGAATGAAGGCAATGCCCGCCTGACAACCACTGCGCCGCGCATCCACGTTGCGATCATGGGCATCGAGCGCATCTGCGAGAGCCTCGATGACCTGGGCGTGCTGTTGCAGGTGCTGGCGCGCTCGGCGACGGGGCAGCGCCTCTCGGTCTATACCTCGATCATCAGTGGACCTCGCCGCCCTCACGAACCGGATGGACCGGAGGAGTTCCACCTGGTGCTGCTCGACAATCGCCGCTCGGAGATCATCGGCGGGAAGTATGTCGAGGCGCTGATGTGCATTCGCTGTGGCGCCTGCCTGAATGCCTGCCCGGTCTATCAGTCGATTGGCGGGCATGCCTACGGCGGGGTCTACTCGGGTCCAATTGGCGCCATTCTGACGCCGCTGCTCCAGCCGGACCTCCCCGATGCGCACAAACTGCCGCATGCCTCGAGCCTGTGCGGCGCGTGTGAGTGGGCATGCCCTGTCAAGATCGCCATCCCCGATTTGCTGCTGCGGCTGCGCGCCAATGCCGTGAAAAATGGGAAGTATGAAGTGTACGAACCGCCAGCAATGTTCGGCTGGCGCCAGGCAATGACCAACCCGGCGCTCTACCGGCTGGGCGGCAAGATGGCGTCGTTTGGCACGCATCTGCTGGCGCGGAACGGGCGCGTGGGCTGGTTGCCGCCGCCGCTCGACGGATGGACGAAACAGCGCGATTTTCCGCCGTTCGCGCCGAAGACATTCACCGAACTGTGGGAAGAGCGAAAAAAACAGGGGTGAGGTTTGGAACGTTACATTTGTATTCACGGTCATTTTTATCAACCACCGCGAGAAAATCCGTGGCTTGAAACAATTGCACCGCAGCACTCCGCCCATCCCTATCACGACTGGAATGAGCGCATCGTCGCCGAATGCTACACGCCCAACACAGCGTCGCGCATTCTGGACGGCGATGGTCGCATTGTCCACATCGTCAATAATTACGCGCGCATCAGTTTCAATTTTGGTCCGACGCTGCTGGCCTGGCTCGAAAAGCATGTTCCCACGACGTACCATGCCATTATCGAAGCCGACCGGCAGAGTCGCACGCTCTTTTCGGGGCACGGGTCGGCGATTGCCCAGGCGTACAACCATATGATCCTGCCGCTCGCCAACAAACGCGACAAGCGCACGCAGGTCATTTGGGGCATCCGCGATTTCGAGCGACGCTTCGGGCGCATGCCGGAAGGGATGTGGCTGCCGGAGACCGCCGTCGATACTGAGACTCTGGAGGTGCTCGCGGAGTGTGGCATTCACTTTACCATCCTGTCGCCCTATCAGGTGCGCGCTGTGCGGAAGATCGGCGCGACGACATGGCAGGATGTCAGCGGCGGGAAGATTGACCCGACGATGCCCTATCTGCAACGACTGCCGTCAGGACGCTCGATTGCCATCTTCTTCTACGACGGTCCGATCTCGCGCGCGGTCGCATTCGAGGGTCTGCTCTACAATGGCGGCAACTTCGCCCATCGTCTGCTGAGCGGGTTCAATGGGCGTCCGGGAGCGCAACTGGTGCACATTGCCACCGACGGCGAGACCTACGGGCATCACCATCCACGCGGCGATATGGCGCTCGCCTATGCGCTCTATTATCTCGAACGGGAGCGATTGGCGCGTCTGACGAACTACTCCGAGTTTCTTACTATTCATCCGCCAATGCACGAGGTGCAGATTGCCGAACGCACCTCGTGGAGTTGCTTCCATGGCATCGAGCGCTGGCGCAGCGATTGCGGGTGCAGCAATGGCGGGCGCGAGGGATGGAAGCAAACATGGCGCGCGCCCCTACGCGCCGCGCTCGACTGGCTGCGCGACACGCTGGCGGCGCGTTTTGAGGCTGCTGCCGAGCGTCTGCTGCTCGATCCGTGGGCTGCGCGCGACGACTACATTCGGGTGGTGCTCGACCGCTCGCCTGAGTCGATCAATACCTTCCTCGCTGAACATGCGACGCGCGAGTTGAATGCCGAAGAGCAGGTCGAAGTGTTGCACCTGCTCGAAATCCAGCGCCAGGCGATGCTGATGTACACCAGTTGCGGCTGGTTCTTCGCCGAGATTTCGGGGCTTGAAACCGTTCAGGTGTTGCAATATGCGGCGCGCGCCATTCAACTGGCGCGCACGCTCGACGGCGACGATCTGGAGCCGGAATTTCTGCGACGGCTGGCGGAAGCGCCAAGCAATCTGCCACAGTTCGTTAATGGTCGCGGCGTCTATGAGCAACTGGTACTGCCGCACGTCGTCGATCTGCGTCAGGTTGCGGCGCACTACGCCGCCACATCGCTCTTCAACGCACAGAGCGAACCAGGGAAAGTGTACTGCTACACCGTCGAGCAACGCCGGCACCGGGTGATGGAAGCCGGTCACGCAAAACTGGCGTTGGGAGTGGCGCGGGTGACCTCGACCATTACGCTCGAGTCGGCGGAACTGCGGTATGGCGTCTTACATCTTGGCGACCAGAACCTGATCGGCGGAGTGCGAACCGAGGATGGCGCAGCGAGTTATGCCGATCTGCTCCACACGATCTCGCCCGCTTTCGAGCGCGCCGATCTAGCGGGAGTGGTTCAGGCGTTGACCAATCATTTCGGGCGGCTCGATTATTCGCTCAAGTCGGTCTTCTACGATGAGCAGCGCGCGATTGTGCAGGCGATCCTGACGCCGGCGCTCGAAGAGACTGCTGCTGCCTACCAGCGTCTCTACGACCGGCACACGCCGCTCATTTCGTTCCTGACCAACCAGGGTATTCCGTTGCCGCCGGAAGTTGCCAGGGCTGCGGAGTATGCCATGAGCATGGCGGTCTATCGCGCGCTGACGGCGGAACCGCCGGACTTCGACCGGGCGCGGTCGTTGATCGACGCTGCGCGCCGGGCGGGGGTCTCGCTGGCGCGCGAGCCGTTGATCGGTGAACTGCGCCGCGCCATCGAACAGACGACTGCGCGACTCCTGACCGATCCCGAATCCTCGGCGCTGCTCGACCGACTGTTGAGCCTGGCGCGGCTGGTGCGCGCGTTACCGTTCGAGATTGATCTCTGGCGCGCCCAGAACGACCTCTTCGCCATTCGCGCAACCCACCACTCGGCGCTGGCAGCGCGCGCGGTCACCGGCGATCAGCGGGCGCGCCTCTGGACGGAACGCTTCGCAACCGCTGCGACGCTCCTCGGTGTCAGTATGAGCGGGCATGGCAGGTGAGAGGGCGATAGAGCGATTGACCACTGCGGACACAGAGGGCACAGAGGCTTCACACCAGAGTTCACGCCCTACACATCGTGGCTGCGCTGGAACCACCCATCGCAGCCATAGATTGTCGCACGTTCACTCCGCCAAGCGAATACGGGCATGCTACAATGCCAGCAGACATTCGTGAAAGGCAGGCGCCTATGACCGTATCAGACCTCCTCGATACCCTCCCCATCGTCACCGTCGTCACGCCGATGAGCGGACCGCCGCAGGGACGCTGGACCTACGACGATTATGCGGCGCTGCCGGAAGACGGGAACCGCTACGAGATCATTGCGGGAGTGCTTTACATGACGCCAGCGCCAGAAACCGGACATCAGAGCGTCAGTGTGCGAATGGTCACGTTTCTTGTCACCCATATCCAGTTCGCGGGTTTGGGGCGCGTCTTTGCAGCGCCAACTGACGTCGAACTGGCGCCCGATACCGTGGTGCAGCCGGATATTGTCGTTGTTCTGACCGCCAACCTCGGCATCATCACCCGCAGCCGCATTGTTGGCGCCCCCGACCTGGCGGTGGAAATTCTGTTCCCCGGCACAGCAGGGTATGACCGGCGCGAGAAACAGGATGCCTATGCGCGCGCCGGCGTGCGTGAGTACTGGGTGGTCGATCCGGCAGCCCAAACGGTCGAGGTTCTCGTTCTGGAGCAGGGGTCCTATCGTTCCCGTGGCGTCTTTCGCGGTCAGGCGCGGCTGCCGTCGCAGGCGGCGCCGCTGCCGGTTCCGGTCGAGCGCTTCTTTCACGAGTGAAGCAGATCAATCCCGGCGGAGCGAGCGTTGCCGCTGCTTTTCCTGTCGGCGGATTCGATTGTTCTGGTGGAATGGGCAATCTTCGCTCAGCCGAAAACGAGGCGTTCCCATGCCTGAAAAAGCGTGGGTCGAGACCATCCCCTACCCCAAAGGTCTCCTGAAACTCCTGTTCAAAACGCCCATCCTGCTCTATCGGCTCGGATTGGGCGTTTTGGTTGGGCGTCTGTTCATGGTGCTGACCACCGTCGGACGCAAGAGCGGACAGCCGCGCCGCACGGCGATTGAATTTCACGAGTTCGAGGGCAAGCCTACCGTGATGAGCGGCTGGGGCGAACGAACGGACTGGTATCGCAACCTGCAAGCCAACCCGCTCGCTACCGTGCAGACCTGGCGCGGGGCGCAGTCCGTCCGCGCGCGACGCATCGACTCGGAGGAAGAGCAGACGCTCCTGCTCATCCTGTTCGGCCAGCTTGTGTTAGACGTCAATTATTTCCGCGAGCCGTTGGGCGTGCTGCTGGTCGCCGCGGCGTTCAGCCTGTGGATCGCCAGCATGGGGCTGTTCATCGGCATGTTGGCCCACGGGGAAGAGCAGGTCATTCTCTTTTGTCTGATTGCCATGTTCCTGTTCACCTCATTGGGCGGCGCGTGGTTTCCGTTGGAAGTGACCGGCAAGACGTTCTATGCGATTGGGCATCTCACCCCCGGCGCGTGGGCTATGGACGGCTTGCAGAACATCGTGGTGCGTGGATTGGGGATGGCGTCGGTCTGGCAGCCTGCCGGCATTTTGCTGGCTTACGCGTTGGGCTTTTTTGCTCTGGCTGTGTGGCGCTTTCGGGCAAGGGAGGTATGACAGAGATGGCGGACGCTCAAGACCGATGGCTGGCTGAAAACACTCGCGTGATGACCGGTTTCAGCGTCGTTGCCGCCTGCCCTGCACTTTCCTCTTGACAAATAGAAATAAACAGTGTATATTTACACTGTTTATTTCTTTCTGAAACAGATCGAGCGCCGAATGAAAATCACAATTTTAGACGGTTCTGCCGCCGATGACGCTCTCGGTCAGCGCATCCACGCTGAACTGCTGCGCCAACTGAACGCACAAAACCACGCCGTCGAGACCTTCACCATGCGTGAGCGCAAAATCGGCAACTGCGCCGGGGATTTCTTCTGCTGGGTGCGTCGTCCCGGCATATGCAACACCGATGACGACAACCGCGCCATCGCCGCCGCCATCATCCGCGCCGACTTGCTCATCTACCTCAGTCCTATCACCTTTGGCGGCTACAGCGCCGCGCTCAAAAAAGCCGTTGACCATCAGATTCAAAACATCGCGCCTTTCTTCACCACCCTCAACGGCGAAACCCATCACGCTCGCCGCTATGAGCGCTACCCCGACTTCCTCGCCATCGGCTGGCAGCCCGCCCCCAACCTCGTTGCCGGGAACATCTTCCGTCACCTGGTCTGGCGCAACAGTCTGAACTTTTACGCTCAGGCCTGGCATTGTGAGATTGTGACGGGCGACCAGCAGGAAGCAATGCTCGCCGCTCAAATCGAATCCGCGCTCGCGGCGATTGCCCGCCGCCTGCCGGAACCGCAGCCTGTTTTGCCGTCCTGGAGCGTTTCCCCTGTCTCGACTAATCCGCCGCGCCGCGCCCTCTTGCTGGTGGGCAGTCCGCGCGGACGCAACAGCACCTCCCATTCTATCGGCGCATACCTGCTGGAGCGTCTCGCCGCGCGCGGCATCGAAACCGAAACCGTTCTCATCTACCCTGTGCTGAACAACCCGAAAAAGATGGAAACCCTGCTGAATCAGGCGGACTCCGCCGATCTGACGCTGTTGGCGTTCCCGCTGTATGTGGATACCCTGCCTGCGCCGGTCATCCTGTTGCTGGAGCGTCTCGCCGCCCATCGTGCTGCGCGCCCGAACCAGGGCGGGAGTTTTGCCGCCCTTGCCAACTGCGGTTTCCCGGAGTGGCATCACAGCGCCAACGCCCTTGCCATCTGCGCCGAATTTGCGGCCAACACGGGTTATCACTGGCTCGGCAATCTGGCACTGGGTGCGGGCGAAGGTTTGGTGCATGGCGCGCCGCTCAACGAAGCAGGAGGGCGGGTCATCCCGCTCAAGAAAGCGCTCGAACTGGCCGCCGAGTCGCTGGCGCAGGGACAGCCCATCCCTGCCGAGGCGCAAAAATTCATCGAAAAGCCCTTCATTCCGGTCTGGCTGTATCGTTTGCTCGGCGGAGTGGGCTGGAGGCAGCAAGCCAAACGCTGGGGTGCGCGGAACGATCTTCAGCGCAAGCCTTATCAAAAGGTTTCTTGAAACTCCTGTTCCAAACGCCCATCCTGCTCTATCGGCGTTGGGGTGCTGGCCACCATCGGATGCAAGAGCGGACAGCCGCGCCACATGACGATTGAATTTCACGAGTTCGAGGGTCAGCCGGCTGTAGAGGAGATCAGTTACGTCCCTGTCACTGTCTGGGGCATTGCTCTATTGCGAACTTATAGAGCAATCAACCAGAACCCGGAAGCAGCTGACGTTGACTGAGCCTGTCGAAGCCAACGTCAGCCGCTCGACGGTCACCATGCACAAGTATTGTGCAACATCTGGTTGATCGCTCTATGAGGCAACGAGGTAGCGCAGTTGGGCGTCGGTCCCGCATCCCGCGCCCCAAACCGCTGTGAATGTGGCTGCCGTCCCGCGCCGGATACAGTTGACCACATACGCCAGAAAGCCGCCGCCCTCCGCGCCGAACCGGACGGCGTGGCGGCGGCGGTGCGGTTGATTGAACAAAGCAATCGGAGAAGACAAGATGTCCAGTCTTGAGGAATCCAATGCCCCCAAACAAGGGCTGGCGTTGCTCATCGGCATCATCGTAGCGACAATCCTGCTTCCCTTGCTGTTTTTTATGGTGATAGAGCATTGGGGGCTGGATGGCTTGCCGGTGTATTTTCTCCAATTGGGCATATATCTGTTGCTTTACCTGTTGGCATTTGTCGGGCTGAGGAGAGATAATATCCCGTTGCCTGTCAACGCACGCTTGATCTGGCAGGCTGTGGGGTGGACGCTGGCAGGTTGGCTGTTCTATGCGTTAACGGCCCACCTGTTGGGGCTGGTCAAATGGCCTGAAGCATTTCGGACCTTGCGCAGCGTTCCGACCTGGAAAATCGGGGCGCAAATCTTGAGCGCCTGGTTCTTTGTGGTCTCGGAGAGGAAGTCTTGTTTCGCGGCTGTTTTCTGGCCGGTTTTCGGCACTATTTCACCCAAGGGACGAGTCGTCGCCGAACAATTCTTGCGAGTGTCCTTGTCAGTGCGTTTTTCTCACTCTGGCATCTGCCGGTGAGAATATCCTGGCTGCTATCCGGCGAGTTGGATGCGGTCACGCTGGTGGTTAGTCTGATTATGCTGTTTTTGTTGGGCATAGGATTTGCCTATCTGTTCGTTCAGACCCGGAATATCGCGCTTGTGGGCCTGGTTCATGGGGTTATGGACTATCCATTGATTGGGCTGGAGACGCAGTTATCCTTTCTTGTGCTGTTAACTTGCCTCGGTCTTACCGTCATTGCCCGGTTGGTGCATGCCCGTCAAACAACGTAGGGAAACCAGCACTGTTGGGTAGGCGAAGGCAAGACCTTCGCCTACCCGGTCGCACTTCAGTCAACGATTTTTCGGATAGGCTCTGAGCGAAATTCCGCTCCTCTTGCGCTGAACGTTATGAGTGCGAGTCACCTCTGTCCCCTGTGCGGCGCGCCCATGCCTTTCGACCCGCGTTACCCGCGCGCCGTCTGCTCGCAATGCGCCGCGCAGGCTTGCGACGCCCAGGGCCGCCCGCTCGATTTCTACAACGAAGGTATGGGCGGCGGTTTCTATGCCGTCCTGCGCGAAAGCGGTCTGCCGTACCCTTCGCATGAGTGTTTCATTCGCGGCAGGCGCTGTTACGCCGATGAAGCCCGCTTTGGCGGCATCGTGATTCAAATTGTGGAAGCGTGATGCAATGGCGACTGCCGTCGAACGTCCGGACGGGCGGCTGAGTTGAATCCGGTGGAGATGGTCTGGAATCACAGCAAGGATGGGGAGCTGGCCAATGTCATTCCTCAGGATGTGGACGACGTGCAGCGTGCGGTCACGGCGGCGCTCGAGAACAAGGGTGCGCAGACGCAGCTGATTCGCTCGTTCTTCCAATCTGCCGGACTGGAATTGGAATTGTTCCTTTCAATTAACGAAAGTCAATAGTATGAGGTGGCTTGTGGCTGATCTGGATCCTCATCTCCGGGCTGGGCGAAGAGACGGGTTGGCGCGGCGTTGCCCTGCTGCGTGTGCAGGCGCGTTCCGGCGCGCGCGACGCCTCGTTCATGCCGGGACTGTTGTGGGCGGGCTGGCATGCCCTGGCGTTTTTCTCCAACGACGAACCCTCGCTCTTTGCTGTTGATTGCGCATGACAAGCCCTACTCTTCATAAAAAAACACATCTTCCTAACAATCTGCACACAGGCGCAGGATACCATCAGGACAGGTATTTATGCACCGGAGGTTCACCGTGAAAAATGGATTGATCCTGTTTGCCGTGTTGCTTACCATGCTTGGCGTGAATTGCCGCTTCAGCGTCTCAGACTCCTTGCCTGAACCGGCTTCACCAACCCCGGTCGAATCCGCCCAACCGACCACTTCCCCAATCCCCGCAGCATTTACTCCGCACACCGTCATGGTCGGCGACCCGGCGGTCAATTACGCCAACGTGGAGTTCACCGCCGATGGGCAGTACATGGTCTGGTTCGAGATGACCGACCAGCAGGGCAACGGCATCGTCTGGCACTGCGGCGTAGACCCGCACACTGGCGACTTGATCCCCGCCGACGGCAAGGGCTTTCGCGCTTTTGAAAGCACCATCTACGGGCGCGCTAACCCCGGCCTGGACGCCGACGGCGCGTACTACGTCGGCGCAGACCGGGACGGGAGTCTGATCCTCGTCCGCCCCAGCAGCCCCACGTCCGGCGAGATTCAATCGCTGCCCACCCCGCCCGACGCGCTGCGCCGCGCTATCTATCCCACTGTCCTGCCGGGGCAGGCGGGCGGCTATGTCTTCTGGATTCGGGACGAAAGCGTTCACGGCGCCGCCAACCCGCGCAACAACTGGGTGGAATTGCAATACATTTCGCTGGAGAACCCCACCGAAGTGCATGTCGTCGAACGGCAAACACGCCCGCGCCGAACCAGGTTTGCGCCGATGGATTCGGGCTTTGCCCGCTGGATGAAGGGCGAGTCCGCCCTCACATACGGTTTTGCAGCCGAAGACGGCACGGTGCAGGTGCGCATGCTCGACCTGACCCTGCCCAACCCCGTCCCGCAGGCGGTGACAGACGACCCCGGCGACAAAATAGACCCCTACGGCTGGTTCTGGAACGGGCAGGAGATACTCATCCCCGGCATAGACGCGCAGGCGCGGCTGCACGTCTATACCCGCGACTCTGGCGAAACACGGTTTAGCCTCGCCGAGACCATCGCCCCGCCTGCCTCGGGTTTATCCCACCCGGCGCTGGCGCAATCGGCGGAGCCGATTCTGTTCGGCGGGCAGGCATACGTTGCGTACCAGATCAACGAGGCCGGGCGCAATTTTTGGGACGTGACCTTCGGCAAACCGGGCGAAATCTGGTTTGCGACGCTGTTCCAATCACCGGGGCGGCAATGGCTGCTGACCGATTCGCTGACTGCCAAAGCCGAGCCGGAGCCGTTCGTCGGCGAGACGCAGGTGTGGGTGTTTTACAACGTGGCTGAAGGCAGCAGCGCGCGCGAGGCTGTCTGGCATTTGTACCGCGCCGAAACCCCGCTGCGGCAGGAGGGACCATGAAACGACTTTTTCTCCTTTCCCTGGCGTTTTTGCTGGCACTGACCGCCTGCGTCCGTCCGCAGACCGAGTCCCTGCGCCCTGGTAATCATGATCTTTCGATGACCGTAGACGGACTGGAACGCACCTACATCCTGCACGTCCCGCCGGCTGCGCGGCAGGGGCAGCGGCTGCCCCTGCTTATCGTCCTGCACGGCGGGGGCGGCAGCGGCCAGAAAATGCAGCGCTTTTTGGGCTTCGATGATTACGCCGATGAGCGCGGCTTTTATGTGGCCTATCCCGATTCGTACCGCTCTGCCGGGCAACATGCCGCCCACTGGAACGATGGGCGCGGCACGGAAGCAACTTCGGGCGTGGACGATGTCAAAGTCTTGCTGGAGATGATCGCCGACATTGGCCGTCGCGTCCCACTGGACGAGCGGCGCGTGTATGTGACCGGCGCCTCGAACGGCGGGATGATGACCTACCGCCTGGGCTGCGAGACGCAGGGCGTGTTCGCCGGTATCGCACCGGTGATTGCCAACATCCCGCAGCCGATTTTTGCGACCTGCGCCCCTACCGCGCCGTTGAACTTTCTGGCCGTCAACGGCAGCGCCGATCCGCTCATTCCATTGGAGGGCGGTAACGTTTGCGAGGGCATCCGCTTTGGCTGCGCAGGCGGGCAGGTCGTCTCGCAAGCCGAATCGGTGGGGCGCTTTGCCGCTGCCAACGGCTGCGACTCCGTGCCGCAATTGGTCAACCTGCCGGTGGAAGTGGCAGATGGCACATTTGTCGAACAGCAGACCTACGCCAATTGCGCGGACGGAGCGCAGGTAAGGGCATATATCGTCTACAACGGCGGACACACGTGGCCGCCGCGTCCCGGTCAACTGCCTGCGGCTGGCGCGCAGAGCGGCAATCTCGATACTACCCGGCTGATTGTGGATGCTTTCTTTTCGCAAAAGTGATATGTTATGGGCGCTTCTCTGTTGATCATCGGCGGCGGCCCTGGGGGGGTTAATGGCTGCCCGCACCGTCGTCGGACCGACCAGCCCTGCGAAAGGAAAGTCGTCATCGTTTCGCAGGGCTTGGTGCGTGAATTACCCTTGTGGCAGCGCTTTCTCGACCGAAACGAGATTTTTCCTGAACGTCATCACCACCACCGCCAGAGAAGAGACGAAGAGAATCGCCAGCCAGACGACCCCGCCCGTCTCGCCAAAGAGCGCGTTCATCCCATCGCCCAGCGTCCAGAGCAGATTGGTTGCCATGTGCGCCAGCACGGCGTACCAGAATCCCAGCCGAATGCGGATATACCCGAACACAAATCCCCCAATCAGTTGCGGTAGGATAAGCACGGGCGCGTACCACCAGGGTTCGACGTTGTAGTTGTAGTTGCTCAGGTGAACAAAGCCGAACACAATCGCCGCCACATAGTAGTACACTGCAACGTAACGGCGGAAGAAATCGGCGTAGGGTTTCCCGCCTCGTTGGCGCAGATAGAAAAACAGCGTGATGACGGCGCCGATTATCAGGTAAAAGGCGATTCTCACCAACACGAGGAAGTCATCCGCCAGCCCCACCTCTCTCAACTGACCGGTAAACGGCAGCGGTGCGTACTGCGTTGTAATCAAGGCAAACGAGATAAAGAAGAAGAGCGGATTCGGGGCCAGCCAGAGCCGAAATGTCACCTCTTCGATGAGGGGCGCAACGAAAATTCCCGCCAGGGCTAGCATAAAACCCAACTGCGCAACAGCCTCTCCTGCATGTTGCGCCTGCACCGAGATCAGCGCTTCAATGGGGGCGGTCACCAGTGTTACAAGAATGCCAATCAGAATGTCCAGCGCAACGATAACCGCCATAACCAGAAGTTTCTGCTTGAGCGGAGCAGATATGGTCTCTGCGTTTGGACGCCGCAGGAAAGCAAAGAAATCAAGAATCGGGTTGGAGATGGTTTGGGTTTGGTTGGCGTTCATATCTGGCCTTCTTTCTCACGAATCGGGATGTCGGTCAGCCTCTCATTCTTTGGTGCGCGGCAATTGCGGAACAAGCCAATCGAGAAAGGCGCGGGGGGAACGGGTCTGCAAGAGAACCCGCCCCGGCCCGCGCAACTGTACGATAAAGCCTTCGCCGCTAAAGAGGGTGGATTTCAACCCGCCGACAGGCCGGTCTGCAACGGTCATGTCGGCGCTGAACGCAACGAGATGCGTGGAGTCAACGATGTACGTTTCTCCGTCCCTCAGCACCTTTTCGTGAATGGCGCCATACGATGAGAGCAACAGCTGGCCACGACCAAAGATTTCCAAAATGGCGAGACCTTCCATTGCCTCGAAGGCTTTCAGGCTAAGCTTCGCATTAACCTCGATCCCCCGTTCCGAAGCCAGATACGAGCCAGTCTGCACCAGCAGCCGCTCATTGTTCAGCGTCAGAGTAAAGACATCGCCGGGCAATTCAGGAGCGAAGGTAATCTCGCCACCCTGCGGCGGGGCGGTAAAGAAATTCTGAAAGAAGCTCTCGCCGCCAAGAATGGCGCGGCTGAGCGATTTGAACAGACCGCCTTCCGCTTTCGTCTCTAACGTGATTCCCTCCGACATGCTGACCATCGCGCCGGCCTCGGCCCGAATTTGCTCATTGGGGGCAAGCGTTACCACGCCGAGCGAATAGGATGGACGATACAGAATTTCGACTTGCATAGACATTTCGCCCTTCTACCGAAGAAAAACTTCCACCGAAGCGTCTTGCGAGGTTTGGCTGGATTTCGGCCAAACGACCATCAGCGCGCTGCCCAGAACCAGCACAATCGTCACTGCCAGCCCGCCTTCGGGACCGAACGCACCGCCGGTGAACCAGTCGGGTCCGGTTTCCATCAGGTCGAACAGCGTGCCAACCCCGGTCTCCTGCCCGCTGACCGCCAGCCCAAACAGGTTGCCCTGCGCCCAATTCCAAACGGAGTGAAAGGCGCAAATGCCCCACAGCGATTCTTCGCGCAAGGCGTATAGCGCGGCAAACAGCCCGTACAACATCAGGTTGACCAGCGCCAGAATGCTCACATTGGGGTTGAGACCGTGCATGACGGCAAAAAAGAGCGAAGAGAGCAGAATGCCCAGCCAGGGGCGATAGCGCGCGCTGATGACCGGCAGCATCCAGCCGCGCGTCAGCACTTCTTCCGCCGCGCCCTGAATGAACCAGCCGGGCAGAAAGATGAGCAGCACGCCGCCCAATGCCGCCAGTCCCGCCCGCGCCGGGTCGCCGGCTTCGGGGGCAACATAACCGAAGAGCGCCATCAGCCCCACCGACCCGCCAAAAGCCAGCACACCAATCAACAGGCCGCGCCCATACTGGAACAGCGCGCCGCGCCGCTCGAATCCCAGCGTAGCAAACGGGCGCTTCTCGTAGCGCCATACCCACAGCCAGACGAGCACAATCAGCGTGCCGAACGACACAGCCAGCAGCAAGCCCATGAAAAGCCCGGCCAGCAAAGGCGGCTGAGCCGCCATTTCCGACTCGGAAAAGCCAGCTAGCGCCATCTGCGCCAACTGCACCGGCAAGCCAAACAACGACGAGACGAGCAGCATCACGCTCGCCAATGCAAAGACGCCCCACCACGGGGTAAGCCACCGCCCCTGCCAGGCTAAATCGTACATCGGTTATTTGTTATCCAGGTTGGCATAAACACCTCACGAATAAGGTATGGATTGATAAAAACGGGGATGCTGCACACACAGTCCAGGCGCGCGCTGTTTGAGAACGATTACTCTTCTTCAGCGGAACCCGCCGGATGCGCCATGATGAACATGCGGTATTTCCTGCGTCCAGGCGCCGGGGGTGCGGCTTCCAGCTCTTTCAACAGCTGATAAATCGTTTCACGCGCCTGAACAAACTCCTGCTCGGAGGCATAAAACACGTGGTCGCGGACGGCGATGTTTTTGTCGCATGGGTCGCCACTCGACAGAATGTAGCGCATAAGTTCTTGCGCCACGCTGTTGCCGTACAACTGCACGTGATCGGCAAACTGCTCGAGGCCTTCGGGCTGGCTGATATCCGCGGGGTCAATCAGTTCGTTGACCGCTGAGAAGAAACGCTCCTCGATCCCGTTGACCAGGCGCGTGCGTGTGACCACAATAACGCCTGCTTCGAGCATCTGATGAATGTGCCGATAGAGCGAAGGCTTGGGGACATCAGGAAGGCGCTTCGAGAGTTGATTGATGGAGAGTTCCCCGGCATGCAGCACCTGAAAGATGCGCATGCGGACCGGATGGTTGATAACGGCGAAGTTTTTGAGTGGCATGGCTGGGATGATAGTTATCAATTCTTATATCGACATCGAAAATGATAACAGGTTTGGCTTTGGATGTCAAGGGTGATGAAGGCGGAATAGCAATTCCAAATTCCGGTGACAGAAGCGCCCGATGAGCGAAGCGTCACGCCGCCGGCACGGCGAGTGCGCCCGCCGTCAGCCCTGCGGTGAGGAGAAAGACCTACACTGCCTGCTGCGTTTTTGCCAGACCTGATTCAGAAATACAGATGTGATATGATAGGGGCGTTTACTGCTTGGCGGTGCGATACGTCTCGATATTGCGCGCAGCCGAACTGGTTCAGCACGGCAAACTAGAAATTCGCGCCTATCCCTTGCGGAACATTCACGCCAAAGTATACATCGTCACGTTAAAGAAGGTGACCGCGATGGCGAGTGATTACCAGATCGAGCAACCTGACCCGGTCAGGCTTAGTGGATAATCTCGAACTCCCGTTACACGCTGCTTCTCTAGCTTTTGTATACGCTGTATGAGCTAATGGAGGAAGAGATAGAACTTGTCGAGCGCAGCATGTAGGTCGGAATGAATTCCGATCGCCGTAGAGAGGCGGCATGGAATTCATTCCGCCCACCATATGACATAGTGCGGCATTCATTCCGACCTATGCAGAGAGGAACATAGCGTGAACAACGAACCTAACATGACAGAACGTATACTGCACTACAGGCGCAAACTTCCCCACTGGCAACCCGAAAGCGCAATGTTTTTCATTACCTTGCGGCTGGCAAATTCTCTGCCTAGTCATATCGTGCAAGCATTACAGGCAACTCATGAGCGTGAACAGCACATCATCCACGCCAAACCCAGCAGCGCAGACCAAGCCAAAGAACGGCACACCTTGGACAAAAAATACTTCGAACATTTCGACGCATGGCTCGACCGCTGCGTTGAAGAAAGCCCGCGCTGGCTAGCGGATGAGCGCATGGCACACATTGTCGCCGATGAAATTCACAGGCTAGACGGGCAACGATACCTATTGATAGCCTATTGTCTCATGCCCAACCATATCCATTTGGTCATTAAGACAACAGAACACTCCTTCAAACCAGCGCATACAGGAGTCACAGCCAAATATCCGCTCACAGACACCATGAAACGGCTCAAAGGCCGCACGGCGCGGTTATGCAATCAAGTGTTAGGAAGAAGCGGCTCGTTTTGGCAAGCTGAAAGTTATGACCACGTTATCCGCAATCAAAAAGATTACGAAAATGTCGTCTGGTACACGCTCAACAACCCTGTCAGAAATGGGAAGACTGGCAGCACACATATTTTGTAGGTCGGAATTAATTCCGACCTACGTGCAGGCAAGAGGCATGTGCTCACTGCTTTTGTATTGGGCTGTTTGCCGGGCTGCTGTACACCTTTCAGCAGGGAGGCATTCCCACCCTCAACACGCTCACTGCGGTCGAGTACGCCAAAGTGGAACGGGGTCTGACTCGCGCGCTCGACGCCTTCCTCACCGGCGTCACTGTGGTGGCGAATCTGGCAATGCTGCCGCCGCTGTGCTCGTTGGCGCGTTTGTGGAAGGAGCGCCGCTCGTTGTACTGGCGAGTTCTGGGATAACCTCTCAGTAGATAAACTCTTCGAGGTGATGCAGCGCCACTTTCACTCCGCCGCCGCAGACGCTCCGTGCGCCGGATTTGAGGCGCTCGAGTTGCTGGCGAATGGCGTCGGTGTTCAGCGGCTCGCTCTGCGCCTCGCGCAATGACTGCATATACGGACTATCAGGCGGCACAATCAGCGGCGATATGTATACTAGATCGCCGTCTCCTAGATTCATCGCTGCCAGCGCATCGAGCGAATGGGCGACGTGCGCTGCCGCCAGGCGTGTTCCTCCCGCACCTGCCAGCAAAATAATGCCCATGTTGATACCGGCGGATTTGATCGTCTGCACAGCCTCGACGCAGGCTGCCGGAGAACCGGGCTTGTTCGATGCACGCAGTATCCCTCACCAACCCATTGAGAACCCCACAGCGATTGCGGCGACGGTGAGCAGGCTAAACCCCAGTTCCTGCACCCCTACCATAGCAGTTGGCGTCTTCAGGCTGCGCGGCAGCAACCCGATCGCCGCGCGCGCCAGGAGGATGACAAAGGCTGCTGCTGCGAGCCACGGAACGAGATTGATCGTCGCCAGCCCGGCGACCGCCGCCAGTGCGATGGCATGCGCCAGATAAACCGGCGCGCGCGCAGCGGGAACATTGCGCGCCAGGCGAATCCGGGCGCGCACATAGATGATTGCAGCAGTTGCTTTGAGCGCCAGCAGCAGCCAGAGCATGAGCGCCGGGATGAGTTGCCATCCGCCGCACAGCGCCAGCGCCGCTGCCAGTGACGCGAGCGCATTCGCACCACAGACCTCCGCCGCCAACGACCGGCTCTCTTTGAGCAGGTCGTAGCGGAACTGCACGAGTGCGAGCGGCGCCGCCAGCAGCAGCGGCAACCAGAATGGATGCGCCGTCGTCAGCCAGGCGGCAAGGAACGCCAGCAGCGCGCTGATGCCGTACAGCGCGACGAATCGCTCCGCCCACGCCGTGCGCGGATAGCGTTTGCCGCGCTGCCGGTCGCCGAGCGCCAGTTTGAGCGGTTGGCGCGTCAGAAAGACACCCAACGCCGCCAGGCTCAGCCAGAACCCCGCAAGCGACGGTGCCGCCCACATGCCAAGGATGATCGGCGCGCCAAGAAACCCCTAGCCGCCATGTTCAATCGGGAGAGCAATCGGGCGCAGCCGCACCGAACCAGGAGTTGTTTCCGCCATACCAGCCTCCTCTGGCTACCACTCCCAGCCCAGACGCACCAGCGGTCGCTCGTGCGGCGTCCAGGGCCAGGGGATGGCGGCAAATGCAATCAACAGGCTGATCGAGAAGAACAGCGCGGCGCGCCGGTGGCGATCCGCATCATTGCGCCCCCTATGCGCCAGCGTGCTGCCCATATGCGCCAGACTCAGCGCAACAACCATCTGCACGCTATGTTCAACGACAAAAAAACGGAGTGATGGTTCACGCATCACCGCATCCAGGTTCGTCCAGGCCAGTTGCGCAACTGAGTCGGGCAGGCAGTAAAAGACCCCGCCGATCAGCAGTTGCAGCGAGAGCGTCAGGGCGAACCAGCGTCCAGCGCGCTGATCGGCGGAGGTCCATGGATGCGCGCTGAACCAGCCGCGATAGGCGCGGTACAGCGCCCAGATCGCAGCGATCAGCGTCACCCAGCGCATCAGGTTGTGGAGTGTGAGTAGGGTGAGATAGAGCATGTGGCGGTCAACCCTTTGCTTCTCTCAGCAACAGTAACAGCATGATTACCGGCGTTCTGGCATGAATGCTGTGCGGCAGGTGCGCTGGCATATGCATCCACGTGTTTGGCTGCGCATCAATCGTATCGTTCCCGAGCGTCACCCGCGCCTCACCCTGAACGAAGTGCATGATCGCCGGCATCGATGCAGTGTGTTCCGACAGTTCCTGCCCAGCGGCGAAGCCGAACAGCACGACTTTCAGTCGCTCGTCCTGGTACAGGGTACGGCTGATCGTACCGTCTTCGGGAATAGTAACCTGTGCTGCCAGATTGACAAATGTTGTGGCGTTCATACAACCTCCCCTGGTTTGACCGCTATGAGTGAGATGGCTATTAGATGATCCTGGTACGTGTGAAAGACGCGCCGCATTGCCAGGATGCGCTGGCGTGCCGCCGGTGTGCGAAGAATGTTGAAGAGAATCTGCAGCGCCCGTGCCAGTCCTTCATCTTGAATCATCCGCTTTGGTTCCAGCAGGTGCATCGGCGCAGTGAACGCTGTGCATACCTGAAATCCTTCAGACTCCAGAATGGCGCGCCATTCCGGGGAGGTCAGCGGACGGGCGCCGACGTGAATTGCTGTGGAGAGATCGCGCAGAATGGCATCTTTTGTTGCTTCGCTTAAGTCATCGGGGGTCAAACCCAATTCATGAATGCCGTATCGTCCGCTGGGTTACAGAATACGATACGCCTCGCGGATAATGCGCGCCTTCTGCCCTGGTGTGTGCATCGTGAGCATCGCCTCACCATAGACGACCGTCGTCGATGCGGCGTCCAGTCCGGTTTCTTCGGCGCTCCCCACCAGACAGCGGTGGCGCGTATCGGTCAGAAACGATCGCACGCTCTCTGCAGCAGCTTCATCACGCTCAATGGCAGTATATGACGCTGGTTGACGTGCAAGTGTCAGGCGCGCCGTTACACCCAGACCCGGCGCAAACTCGACAACGTGATCGGTTGAGTTAATGGCTAGTGCATCGAGCATCTTCCGGGTCAACTCAAGACCGCCGGGACGCAAGACACGCTTGCCCATCCGTGCTAACAGCCAGTGTCCGGGCATTTTTGCAATATCTAGGTGTGCGCCGGGTATCTAAGTCGTCTTTTCTTCTGACATGCTGAATCTCCTGCCATCTGTTACGGTTCTCCGCGATCAGCGCACATCATCACGGGCGTGCATCGCCGTCTCGTCTGCTGGCGACCGATATGTTTCCCGGTTCAGCCGCTCCACGGTGCGGGTCACAATCTCGACAATCGCCGCGCGCGCCGGCAGCGGCAATGACTCGCCGCTCTCTTGATGATCGGCGCTGCGTCGCTCGATTTCCTCATCGAGCAATCGATTGACCAGCGCCGTCAGACAACCGTTGCGTGGTATGGATACGGTAGCAGGCAGCATAACGCCCCTCCTTTACGATATCTCCTCCGTCGCTGTATGGCGTGACCGTTGTGCACTTCCGGGGTCGCAAGATTGCGTTGATTGGCGGTCAGGAACGCGGCGCAAGACCGGGGGACGCTGACGGCGCGCCTGGATGCGTGCAGCGGCAGTTACACCGATCAGCCAGCAGCACAGGGAAAGAATGCCCAGCGCAAGCGCGATTTGAAGGAGTGTGATCCAATCGACTGGAGTTGCGCCGGGCATTATGGGTTCCTTGTACGAATAATAGTGATGGTTCAAATCTGTAGAGTTAGCATATCCTAATAAAATCGATTTGTCAATATAAAACAGAGAAAATAGACCAACACATAATCTCCACATGTTCTATGCTATAATGCCGTCCACTTTTACTGTGCCGCACCGTAGCATCCTGACGGACTTTGAAGACATGCTCCACGATCTGCGCACTCGCCTGGCGACCGAAGTCGCAGGCTCCGGAAAGCGGCTCGCCTGCGCGGGCTAGACCGGGGCGAGAACGGATGAATGGCTCGAAGACTGTTAGAAAGCCATCGGAGACGCCTGGAAGGAGATCGCCATGGGTTACGATGTTCCGGTTTCTCGTACCACACTCATCGCGCGCGACGCCGCCGATCCGCTGGCGCGCTTTCGCACGCTCTTCCACATACCCGACGATCTTGTCTACCTGGACGGCAACTCCCTCGGTCCACCGCCGCAGCGCACCATCGAGCGCATGCAAGAGGTCATTCAGGAAGAGTGGGGACGCATGCTCATCCGGGGATGGACGGCGTGCGACTGGATCAATGCGCCAGCGCGCATCGGCGGCAAGATCGCCCGTCTGATCGGCGCCCGCCCGGACGAGGTAATCTGCGCCGACTCGACCTCGGTGAACCTGTTCAAAACGTTGGCGGCGGCGCTGGCGCTGAACCCGGATCGGCGCGTAATCCTTTCAACGCCGGATAACTTTCCGACCGACCTGTACATGGCGCAGGGGTTGATCCGGCATCTTGGCGGCGTCCACGAACTGCGGCTGGCAGACGGCGAGCGGATCGAGGAGCAGTTGAACGATCAGGTTGCCGTACTGCTGTTGACCCACGTGAACTACAAAACGGGGCGCATGTACGATCTGGCGCATCTGACGCACCAGGCGCACGCCTGTGGCGCGCTCGCATTGTGGGATCTGGCGCACTCAGCCGGAGCGGTTCCGGTGGACCTGAACGGCGCTGATGTCGATTTTGCGGTGGGGTGCGGCTACAAATACCTCAACGGCGGTCCCGGCGCGCCCGCCTATCTGTTCGTTGCGCGCCGATGGCAACCGGCGTTCAGTCAGCCGCTCTCAGGGTGGATGGGGCATGCCGCGCCCTTTGCCTTCGACCCCATCTACGAACCTGCGCCGGGGATCGGGCGCTACCTGTGCGGCACGCCGCCGATCCTCAGTATGATTGCGCTCGAATGCGGTATCGACCTGCTGCTCGAAGCCGACATGCAGCAGGTGCGGGCAAAATCACTGGCGCTGACCGACCTCTTCATTCACCTGGTCGAAATGCGCTGCGCCGGGTATGGGCTGGAACTCATAACCCCGCGTGACCGTGCCCTGCGCGGCAGCCAGGTCAGTTTTCGTCACCCTCAGGGGTATGCGCTGATGCAGGCGCTGATTGCCGCAGGAGTCATCGGCGACTTCCGCGCACCTGACATTGTGCGTTTCGGATTCGCGCCGCTCTACCTGCGTTTCGTCGATGTCTGGGACGCAGTTGACCGCATGCTGCACATCCTCGAAGCACGCGCCTGGGATCGCGACGAGTTTCGGCAGGTGAAGCAGGTGACATGAGAGGGGTTAGGGGTCCTCTCCCAATGCCTGTTGCAGGTCTGCAATAATGTCGGCGACATCTTCGATCCCCACCGAGAGACGCACCATGGCATCAGTGATGCCGCGCGCCGCCCGCTGTTCCGGCGTCAGTTCCCGGTGCGATGCGACGGCTGGCGCGCTCGCCAGTGTATAGACATCTCCCAACGTTGTGGCGGGCAGAATGAGTCGCAGCGCATCAAAGAAACGCGGCAGCGTCGTGCGGTCCGCCCCGCGCAACTCGAAGGTCACCAGTGCGCCGAACAGTCCGCCGAACGCCTCTGCCGCCAGCGCATGCTGCGGATGGGTTTCGAGACCCGGATAGTGAACCGACGCAACCGCCGGATGACGCATCAGCCACGCAGCAATCTCAGCAGCCGAACGGCACTGCTGCCGCACGCGCAATGCCAGCGTCTTCAAGCCGCGCAGAATCTGATGCGCCTCGAACGGTCCCAGCGTAGCGCCCAGCAACCGCGCCTGACGGCGCAACGTATCACGCACCAGGCTGGTGCGCGCCACAACCACGCCGCCGCCGACATCGCCGTGCCCGCCGAGGTACTTCGTCGCGCTGTGAACGACCAGGTCGGCGCCAAGGGTCAACGGTTGCTGCAGGATTGGCGTCACGATCGTGCTGTCCACTACCAGGCGCGCGCCGACCGAACGCGCACGCTGCGCCAGCGCGCGAATATCCACGACGCGCAGAAGCGGATTCGATAGCTGCTCGACCAGCACCACATCGGGCTGAACCTCTTCCAGTGCTGCATCGACGGCATTCAGGTCGCACATATCACAGGTTGCAATGTTCGTTCCGCGCGCAGCAAAGAACTCCTGGAGCAGAAGGGTAGTAGCGCCATACATATCGCGCGCCGCCAGGATCGCGCGCGGCGCGGGCGCGGTGGCGCCACGCGGCGTGCCGGCCGCCAGCAGCGCCGCGTACAGCGCCGCCATCCCCGACGCAAACACCACCGCGCCCGCGCCGCGCTCGGCGATTGTCATCGCTTCCTCCAGTGCGGTCACGGTAGGGTTGCCGTGGCGGGTATAGACATACCCGCTATCGCTTTCGAGCGCGTCATCGAGCGCTGCAAAGTTGGGATGCACATACGTTGCACTGGTGTAGATTGGCGTTACAGTTGGCGTAGCAGCCGGCGCTGGCGCGCGCTCGCCGGCATGGACCAGGCGGGTAGGCAGACGCCATTCAGGTTGCTGAGTGTTCATAGTCAAACCCCGGCAAAGGATGCTCGCGCTATCTTATCATGATCCGGCACGATTTGTAGTACAATGCGCGGAAGCGAAGATACGGAGTCACAGAAACAGCCGTCCACCCTCGGATTCCCTGCGGTCCCTGGAAACAGGGATAGGGATTGTTGTTGCTCTATGTGTATTTGATTCACATATGAGGGACGATTAAGAACACACAATCGCTCGTGGCTGGCGGTTGGCATGGACCAGGGACGTCCGTAGCGGGAGATGAACCGCCTCTGGAGTCACGCAATGTCGCTCAGGAATCTCGCCGTTCTGTAACAAGCAGCCAGGAGTGTTATGAGCCAGGTTATCGAGTTGCTGCAGAGCAAGGAGTATCGCGCAAAACTGGATCAGTGCATCCACTGCGGACTCTGCCTCCAGGCATGTCCGACCTACGATGTGTTTGGCACGGAGATGGACTCACCGCGTGGTCGGATTGCGCTGATGCGCGCGGTCAGTGAAGGCAGGATCGCAGAAGATCAGGTCAATGGCGCATTTGCAACACATATCACGCGCTGCCTGGCGTGTCGCGCCTGTGAAACGGCCTGTCCGTCCGGCGTGCAGTATGGCGCGCTCCTCGAACCGGCGCGTGAACTGGTCGAGCGCCATCGCGCCGTCTCACCGGCTGAGCGTGTGTTGCGCTGGGTGGGGCTGTATCAGTTGACGCCCCATCGCAAACGCCTGAAACTGCTGGCAGCGACGTTGTGGCTCTACCAGAAAACCGGTCTCCAGAAACTCGTTCGTCGCGTGAATGTGCTGCCGTCGCATCTGCGCGCGATGGAGGCGATCATTCCGCCGCTCACACCGTGCTATGTCGATTACCGCGCACCCGCTCCCGCTGCCGGCGAGCGACGTGGACGGGTGGCATTCGTTATCGGGTGTATCCAGGAAGCGTTTCTGGCGCCGGTCAATCAGGCGACGCGCCGGGTGCTGCGGCGGAACGGCTTTGAGATTGTGACGCCAATGGCGCAGACATGCTGCGGTGCGGCGCATGCCCACGTTGGCGATCTTGATGCGGCGCGTGCGCTGGCGCGGCGCAATATCGATGTGTTTCTGGCGGAAGACGTGATGGCGATCATTGTCAATGCCGGCGGGTGTGGCCTGGCATTGAAGGAGTATCCGCATTTGCTGAAAGACGATCCGGTCTATGCCGAACGGGCGCAGCACTTTGCGTCACTGGTGTGCGATGTGAACGAGTTCCTCGCCGATCACCTGCATCATCCGCCGCGCGGGGAAGTCCGTGTTCGCGCCACCTATGTCGATTCGTGCCATCTGCGCCACGGACAGCGCGTCTTGCGCCAGCCGCGCGACCTGCTCCGCGCTATTCCTGGTCTGGAACTGATCGAACTGCGCCAACCCGACCGCTGCTGCGGCAGCGCTGGCGTCTACAATATCGCCCAACCCGAGATCGCCGATCAGGTGCTCGACGCCAAGATGAGGGATGTTGCGGCAACCGAAGCAACGCTGGTCGTCACCGCCAATACCGGCTGTCACCTGCAACTGATCGCAGGCGTGCGCAAGGCCGGGTTGAACGCCAGGGTCATGCACGTCGTCGAAGTGCTCGATGAATCCTACCGGCGTGAACAGGTGCGATAAGATCTGCGTGTTTCACGTGAAACACGTGTGCTTATTCTTCGGGAGCAAAGTAGATCGGATTCGTCACCGCCAGCAATTCACCGTTCGCTGCACGGATCTCGGCGACGCACCACTGCGCGGCGCCTTCGTTCAGATTCCAGGTGCGCTTCCCGGCAGGCGTGGCGATGTCTTCGCTGAGTTGCGCGCCATCGGCGATCAGGCGCAGCCGCGCATTGGCGGGAACATCCCGCCAGTGCGCGTGGATCGCCGCCGTGCCTTTGGGAAGCGTGTCTCCCATCATCGCAGTTGTGTCGCCGCTCACACCGGTCAGCTCAAGCGCCGGACCGCTGCTCAGGTAGAGCCTGCCGTGCGCGACTGCGCGCAGGATCGCGGCTTCATCGCGGCGCGCGGCATAGACGACGTTGAATCCGGGGCGCGCCTCCGGCGGCGCCTGACCGTGTGCGTCGGTTCCGGCAGTTGCCGTCAGGTGCAGTCCCCAGTTCAACCACTCATACCATAGCGCGAGGGCCGCTTCATTGTTGCTGTCGCCGTTCCATAAGCCATTCCACACCTCAACCGCGTGCGCCGCGCCCGGCATCATTTCGACATACCGCCAATCGCAACCGGTACAGGATGGGTCGCCAGGCGCCAGCGGATGGGCGATGACGAACAACCCGCCTTCTTTCTCGATTTCGGCGGCAATCTGCGGCATGCTGCGTTCACCAGGGCGAATGCGCCAGTCGATCCAGCGGCGTGTTCCCAGGCTCAACGCATGTCCCCAGAACGTGGTGAGTTCCATCCCTCCCATGACCAGCAGGTCGTCGGTCGTCAGCATATCGATATTGCGGAGTTGCGACATCGTGTTGTGATCGGTGAGTGTGACAAAATCGAGCCGGCGGGCGCGGGCTGCGGCAAGAAGATCCGGGATGTCCCAATCGCCATCCGAATGAATCGTATGCGCGTGGAGGTCGCCACGGCGCCAGCCGCGCCCCGGCGTCCTCACCGATGGGACCGTCGGCACTGGCGCAGGTTCTGCCACAGGCTCATCGGTCGCGCGAATCTCAAGGGTATAGCGACACGGTGCGCCAGGCGCTACCATGTGCGTATCGATCACCGCGTCCCACAGACCGGATGGCAGCGATCCGGGGAGGTAGCCGGGGGTGGCGTTGGCTGCATCGATGACAACGTCATGCTGCGCGCCGCTGCGATGCCCGGCGCCACGGAATCCCGCCGGGTCGAAGAGTGAGAGGCACAGCATATTCTTGACGCCATCGATAACCGGCGGATCGAAACGCAACCGGATGAAGAGCCGGGTTGCGCCAGCAGGAACCTCGAACGGATGACTGATGTGTCGTTTCCAGTCGCGTTCGGTCAGAATACCCTCGAATGCTGTGTGCATACCTCGTTCAACCTTGTAGGTAAGGGTTAGGGGTTACGAGAACCAAGAACCGAGAACCAGGAACCAAGCACTGAGCGCCGGGAAAGGGTCAGGATTAGATTGCTGAGTCCACTGCAAGAAGGCTTCACTACCAGGGACCCGAAGCGCACGAAGGTGATAAAGCGCATTTCCTTCGTGTCCCTTGGTGACCTTCGTGGTTACTGCACACCGGCTGAACCACCAGGGACCCGAAGCGCACGGCGGGGAAGAACCATGAATCGCATGTCCTTCGTGTCCCTTGGTGACCTTCGTGGTTACTGCACACCGGCTGAACCGCCAAGGACCCGAAGCGCACGAAGGTGATAAAGCGCATTTCCTTTGCGTCCCTTTGTGACCTTCGTGGTTACCGCTTTGTGCCGTGAAGTAACCACCAAGGACACGAAGTGCACGAAGGGGAAGAACCATAAAGCGCATGTCCTTCGTGTCCCTTGGTGACCTTCGTGGTTACTGCACACCGGCTGAACCGCTAGGGACCCGCAGCGCACGAAGGGGCAAGAAGCGCATGTCCTTCGTGTCCCTTGGTGACCTTCGTGGTTACTGCACACCGGCTGAACCGCCAGGGACCCGCAGCGCACGAAGGGGAAGAACCCATGAAGCGCATGTCCTTCGTGTCCCCTGGTGACCTTCGTGGTTAAGGTGAAGAAACATGAAGCGCATTGCCTGTGTGTCCCTTTGTGACCTTCGTGGTTAGCTTTTTGCAGTGAAGTCATCGCTGGACTTCACCTGGACCGATTCCCTTTCAACCTTCCATCCCGTTACCAGCCGCCTTGCTGCCATATGCAACCGTTCCACCTTTCGCCTTGCGTTACCTTCCCACGTTGCGCCGTCCTGCGCATCCTAGTCTAAACCGCGGTAGAATGCAAATGAAAGGAGAAATGACATGCTGCCTATCAACCATGTGAAGCAAGCGCTCAAATCCGGTCAGTCAGTCTATGGAACCATGCTCGTCGAAAGCGCGTCTACGGCCTATGTCATGATGCTGGCGCATGCCGGGTACGACTTTGTGTTCATCGATATGGAACATGGAGTCTATGATCTCGGCGAGGTTGCCGGGATGATCAGAGTGGCGCGTCTGGCGGGTTTGACCCCGCTGGTGCGCATTCCCGATCTGGCATACGATCTGGTTGCACGCGCACTCGATGCCGGCGCAATGGGGGTGATGCTCCCGCGGGTCGAAACTGTCGAACAGGCGCAGACGCTGGTGCGGTATGTGAAGTATCCGCCGGTCGGCGTGCGTGGCGCCGCTGCCGGGCGCGGGCATACCGACTACCGCAGTGCGGGACCGCGCGACCTGGTGCGTCATATGAACGAGCATACGCTCGTCGTTCTCCAGATCGAACGGGTGGAAGCCGTGCGCTGCATCGATGAACTGTTTGCCGTTCCGGAAGTCGATGTCGGGCTGATTGGACCCTTTGATCTGACCATCTCGTTGGGCGCTGCCAATGTCACAGATCCCGAAGTGGAAGCCGCTATTGCGCAGGTGCTGGAGGCGGCTCAGCGTGCTGGCGTGGCGTGTGGGATTCACAGCAGTGACCCGCGCGAGGTGGCGGCCTGGAAGCAGCGTGGCATGACGATGCTGATGAGCGGCAGCGATGCTCAGTTCTTCCATGCAGGCGCGCGCCAGGCGCTGATCGCTATGCAGCAGAGCGAATCCGCGCCCATGACGCATTCCGAAGCAGTATAACGTATCATGTACTAGCCTGCTGCGCATGCATATCCTTGCCAGGTAGCATATAATGACAGGAAGGTGATGGGTGCGTTGGTTGACAGCCGCAATGACAGCGCTGAAGATCGCCCCTTCCATGGATGTGTGTCTGAGGACAGACGAGCATGACTGAACCGGACTTCGAGAGCGCACGTGCATACGCTCTCATACGACTCGCCAGAGAACTGCCGGAAATAGTAACGTATCATTCACTGCAACATACCCGCGATGACGTTGTGCCGGCCGCCGAACGTCTGGCGCACGCCGAGGGAGTTAATGGAGAAGACCTCTTGCTGCTGCGTACCGCAGCATACTTTCACGATCTCGGATTTGTGGTGCGCCGCGAAGGGCATGAACTGGCAGGCGCCGAAATTGCGGCGCAGGTATTGCCAACCTTTGGGTACACACCAGAGCAGATTGAAAAAATCTGTCGCATGATCATGGCGACACGCATTCCTCAGTCACCGACCACGTTGCCAGAGCAAATCCTGGCGGACGCCGATCTCGATACGCTTGGCAGCGATCATTTCTGGCGGCAAAGCGAGAAGCTGCGTGCTGAAAATGAAGCGTTCGATGGCCCCATGAGCGATGTGCAGTGGTATGCAACTCAGGTGGCATTCATCGAGAACCACCGCTACTGGACGGCATCGGCGCGCGCAAGGCGTGAACCGCGTAAGCAAGAACATCTGGCACAGTTGCGCAGACTGCTCGAACAGGCGCTGCACCATGCTTCTGTTGCACAGGAACCTGACCCCTCCTGATGGACGTATTTACCTCATAACTTCACTGCAAAAAGCTAACCACGAAGGTCACAAAGGGACACACAGGCAATGCGCTTCATCACCTTTGTGCGCTTTGGGTCCCTGGCGGTTCAACCGGTGTGCAGTGGACTCCCCGAATGCAAAAGCATGGCGTGCTACCCGTGGAGGCGCACCCGGTCAGCAATTGCTTTCAATAATCGTCGGTCATACGCCAGGTGTTCCGCCTGAACGACGATAATGTCCGGATATCTGGCGCGTATTTCGTCAATGGCGCGTTCAATGGCGGCAGCGACAATTGTACCCTGCTCCAGTACATATGGCGCGATGATCACCCACCGGCATCCCTGCGTCATCAGTGCTTCAAGTGGTGCGTGCAGGTCCAGTTCGTCCTGATCGATGGCACAAAAATGAATACCGATGTAGCGTGGCGTATGGTGGTGCAATGCCAGCACTTCCTCCTTTAGCGTCGCCGGAATGCCTGCCGGGCTGTCGATGACGATGACAAGCCCGATAACGTGTTGCTGCTGCCATGGGGGCCAGGAAGTGCGCTGCTGATGCCCCCATAGATGATGGGCGGCAACATAATCCGCTTCGATAACGCGCTGGACGAGCACCTCCGCCAATGCAGCATGATGACCCAGCGGCCCGGTGATGCGGAGCGCGATGTGGGGATTCGTCTGATGCACGCTGTCCGCCAGGCGTTCCAGTTCCGCCCGATCGTGCTCTGACAGCGTCAGCGCATAGGGCACGATAACGATGTCCTGGGCGCCCTGAACGATACACTGAGCGAGCGCTTCGGCGAAGGAAGGGCGCTGGTGATGGACAAAACAGGCGGTGACCATTGGTGCAATGCCTGCAGCGCGACAACGCGCTGCGAGACGAATGAGTGACGCCCCTGCTCCGGGCGCCGTCTGCCCGCGACCAACCAGCATAACAGCACGCATGCAACTCTTATGACCCTGCGAGGCATTGTTGTTCATACACCTCAATTTACGCGGTATTCCTGCCAATGGATGGAAGGAAGAAGAAACGTCAGAGGGCGCAGCGCCACAGGCGCGCGCCCTCTCGTGGCAAACGCAACGTCATCAGTGCGATAAAACGTTACGATCGCTATGGATTGCGCCGTGATACAGAATGTGCACTCGTCATCCGGCGCTCATCGTCGCCGCCAGTATCACTCCGTCTCCATACGTCCGATAACCACGCCTCCCTGCGGCTGTTCGACCGGCTGCCGGATTGTGGGCAACAGCGCCGAACCGACGACCATGACCGCCAGAGCGATCAGGACGCCCCCCAGATAGTATGGCGCTCCGGTGTCGATGCTGTCGAACGTCACTCCGGCGAAGATCGGACCGATAATCATCGTCAGGCTCGTCACTGCCTGCGTGCCGCCGAGCGTCGTTCCCTGCTCGTGGGCGGCGACCCGGCGCGAGATCAGGCTGGTGAGCGACGGCGTCGCCATACCGCTCCCAATCGCTACCACACCCACGACCGGGAAGAGCATCCATGCCTGCGGTACAAAAGCGATAGCGACAAACCCGATCGCCATGAGCGTCAGTCCCGCAATGACAAGCCGCGCTTCGCCGAAGGCAAGCACCAGACGGCGGATGAGCACACCCTGCATCAGAACGGCCAGCAATCCGACCAGCGTAAAAATGAGCGCATTGTCGAGCGGACCAAACCCAAAGCGGACATCGCTGAACACCGCAAAATTGCTCTGCAGGCTGGCAAATGCCAGGTTGAGGAGAAATACGCCGATCAGCAGCGGCCGGAGGCTTGGGCGTCGCACCAGCGCCTGTACCCGCTCCAACGGATTCACGCCGCGCACCGGCGTAACTGTCCGACGCTCAGGCGGCAGTGACTCCGGCAGATTGAAGTAGCCGAAGATAACATTGACCAGCGCCAGTCCAGCCGCAAAGAAAGCCGGCGTCGCCAGGCTGATCGTGCTCAACAACCCGCCAAGCGCCGGACCGAGCATAAATCCCAATCCAAACGCCGCTCCGATCATGCCCATTCCCTTCGCTCGTTCTTCGGGAGTGGTCACATCGGCAATATACGCCTGCGCCGTTGAAATGCTTGCCCCGGTGATGCCGCTCAGGATGCGACCCAGGAACAGAATGGCCAGAACGGTCTCCACGCCAAGGAATGAAAGATATTCCGCGACGCCGAACAGCGCATACGACAGAGCGCTGCCTAGCAAGCTGAGGATCAGGATGGGTCGTCGTCCATACCGGTCCGATAGTGCGCCGAGCACCGGAGCGAACAGGAATTGCATCAGCGCAAATGATGCCATCAACAAGCCGACAACGATGGCGCGATTGTTTGCCAGCCATGGAATGCTCGATTGCTCGACGATTTTGCGTAGTATGGCATCAGCGGTAAGACAATACCGACGCCGAGAAGATCGATGAGCACGGTCAGGAACAAAAAGAGCTTCGGTGAACGCGGTTTCATTGTTACTCCTGGTTTGCTTGACTGTTCAGTAAACCTCACGAACATATCATAGCCCAATGTCGATGTCTTGTCAATAGCTTGCAAAGATTTTGTAGGGGAAAGTATCCTGATAATGGCAGGAAACATATCACCGGCGCTCGCCATCATGGCAGACTCTGTCGGAACAGGTCTTAACCTTTCCTTCTATGCGCTTATGCGTGACTACAATACTGAAGAAGGCGTCCTGACACCACCAGGATATTCGAAGGTTCGGTTCGCAAGGCGCAACCGTCGACGCGCACCGGCAGTCGGGGATGGCATGACCGCGCATCGGCATCAGCAGACCCAGCGGTGCTTCCACTTGCGGTGAGCATGGTCGAACCGCGTCTCAGCGAGGGCTTTCGTCCGCAGCGCCAGGCGTCCCGCTGCACCCACCGGCAGTCGTGAACGCATGACGGTGCACTGGCATCAGAATTGTATCTTTGAACGGGAGTTAGTGTGAGAAATAAAAAAGCGCAGCCCAATTAGGGCTGCGCACAACCTAACTCTTGCCTGCTCCTGATGCGAGCAGGCGTCCGTCAGATGTTCACATGAGCCAGCGACCTATTCCTCGGTTGGTTGTGTTTCAGGATTCGTCACCCACGTATACACCAGCGACACCGCCAGGGGGAGAAACGGAACCAGCACGAGAAAGAACATGAAGGTTGCGACCATCCAGTTCATAGGAGACCTCCATCGACATCAGCACCAATACTGATTATACGACGTCTTGACCAGAGTTGGAAGTACGAACGCGCGTGACATTTGCTGCGACTTCGATATACAAATCCTCCACATCATCGCTCATTCCACCGGTATGAGCCAGACGACGCCTTCGAGCGATTGCTGCGCCGCCCACCCCGTTCCCTCACGCCCTTCGACGCGCCACCAGATATACTGATCGGCAAGAACCGGTCCCTCCAGGATGCGCACCCGTTCACCTTCTGCGAATGCAACGCGCACCGGCGCTTTCAACCCTGGCGCTGCGCGTCCACGCAGGGCGCGTCCCTCGGTGTTCGCCACCTGTGCAAACCCATCGACCCGCAGGGTCAGCACTACAGGCTCAGGCGTCGCGTCCGGCGTCGCCGTTGGGAACAATGGTGTGCGGGTAGGACGTGCCGTTGCAGTCACAGCCGTGTCAGTAGCGGGCATTGCGAGGATGGCGGGGTCTGTCTCCTGGCTGTTGTACCAGATGCCGCTAACAACAACGATCAGTGCAATGGTCAGCGTCGTTCCCCCCAGCAGCGCCATCCGACGACCGTCTGCCAGCGCTGACCAGATCGGGCGACGCATACGACGCTGCGCCTGATCATAGCCCCGACGGTAGTGGTAGTAATGCTGGTAATAGAACGGGTGCAGCTCGCCGCGCTCGGCATCCGCCACGCCACGTTCGTACATGTCTTCACTGCTCATTGGCTCGTGTCAAGCGCACAACCGAACGCTGGAGTTCTCGCCAAACCTGCAGACAGACCACCAGCAGAAAAACAGGTGAGAAACGGACGGTAATGCACGTATCCCGCAGAACCGCTGCTGTTCGGGGATGTCACCCGTCCTATGTCAATACCAGATCGGCGCGCCCCATCTCGCGCAGCAGACGCGGATACATTTCATACATGGGCTCAACAGCGGGCAGGAGTTTGAGAATCTTGGGGATGGGTCCCTTTGCAATGATCTGACGCCGCGCCAGCGCTGTCATCAGGTTGATTTTGCCGTGCCAGAACTGATGGGCAATATCGGCTTTCATGCTCATTTCAACATCCGGTTTCAACCCGGTATCGTCGCCCCATAACACATCGAAATATGCCCCGGGTTGTGTTGGCGGAGCAGCGGCATTGATGGTCACGACTGCGCGCGGATCTTCATAGCGGAACTGGATCACGAGATGCGAGTCGCGAATCTTCGGCGCGATGCGCGCGTCGCACTTCGCCTGATCGTACAACGTGCTCAGACACTGATGAAGCTCAGCATAATCCTTGAACACAGGCATACCTCTTCCTCCTGAAGGCAGTTGTAGAATTGGGGGTGGTTATGATTATAACATACTGAGGTCCATGGAACGCAAGGCATGAGGCACGAGGCGGGCGGTGCGCATTCGTTCTGCGGTTCGCTGGCGGCGAAGAGGCGTCGTACACGTGCCGATGTCCGGCGAACGTTGTATCGTTCGCTTTGGGCATCGGGACGCCTTGAAAGTTGACGCCATATGCCGCTCTGCACCGGTCTGCCTGGCGACTGACGTCGCAGGTTGTGGACGGCAAAGCCCGCCTGCACGGGGTAGACCGGGCGATGCCGGATGATGTGCTCACAAACCGTCACGGTCAGAGGAGTGCGGTGGGATCTGTCCTTTTGTTCATCAGGAAGCCGCTCTCGGACATATGGGTAATGGATCGTGCAGAAGAAGAGGGCTGGGAGATAAGGGGAAAATAGTTATAGAGGCGCCAATACGCGCAAAAGGTTGCCCGGGTCCAGGCGGCGATCAGTCAGCCACGATGTTCGCGCGCCCGGCGCTCACGGCGCCACGTTCCACACCGCGCATCGGCAGTCGTGGACGCTGACCGCGCCCTGGCATCAGCGGTCCCGGCAGGGCTTGCACTTGCGGTGAGCGCCGTCGAACCGCGTGCGGTGAGCGCCATCGAACCGCGTGCGTTGAGCACGGTCGAACTGCGTCCTCAGCGAGGGCTTTCACCCGCAGCGCCCTGGTGTCCTGTTGCGCGCCCCGGCAATAATGGTTTTTGAATGCCTATTCCGCTGCCCTCGTCCGCCCGGCGGCGAAAGCAGCGGGCTACGGTTGCGAAGCCCGCCTGCGCGGGCTGCACCGGGCGATGCCGGATGCTGTGCGCATCCTCACGTGCGGTCAGTCAGCCACGATGTTCGCGCGCTCGGTTCACGTGAAACAACACGCAATGTTCATCAGGAGTATTTCACGAATGACTGCACATTGGCATCAGTTCTCGGTTCTCGGTTCTCGGTTCTCAGTTCTCAGTTCTCAGTTCTCAGTTCTCGGAACCCCTACCCTCGTTCGAGCACAATTTCGGAGGATGTTTCATTGGGTTGCACGTGGCGCTGCCAGCACCTGCGGAGCAACCCTGTTCGACCGACATACCAGATCATCGTACCAAGGCGGATGCCGAACCGATCAATGAAATACTGCCGACCGCGGCTGATCTGATAATGTTCACGGGCGCGCGCGATCAGTGCGGCGATCTCTGCTGACTCTTCGCTATCGCCGGGCGCCTCTGCGTGCTTTGGTACAAAAAAGCGCACTTCATCCAGTCCAAAGGTTGCCGACATATCAACGACCGCCGGGATCGCCGGATACTGCGAATCGAGGGCGATATGCCCATTGACGCGCATTCCCAGAGCGCGCGCTTGCCGCACTGCGTCGATGAGCGCATCGCGTTCATGCTTTGCGTCGAGTACCGCGAGCGCCGCAAACTCAAACGTCAACGCTTCGCAACCAGAGCGGTACATTGATTCAATCAGGCTATGGGTCAGGTGCGTGTGCGAGACGCGACCTTCCCACTTAATGCCCAGGTGTGTGCGCGAGATTTGAGACAGAAAGGCGTACAGCCAGTTGAGATCGTCGGTCAATGCCAGTCCTTCGAGGATGACGTGGCGCACGCCGTGTTCCTGCACGATGGATCGCAGTTCGGCATCCAGCAGTGCAGGCTGGCGAAACATCCGGGCGCCATCTTTGGAAACTCGCCCGATCAAAACGGGTGTGCGCAGCTCATCCTCTGATGTGACCAGCGGATACCGTTCGAGCGGCAGCAAATGACGGGCAGGGAAAGGCAGATTGTCGAGCGATTCGTCGAGCGCCAGCAGCCCGCACGCAACCAGATTCTTCGCATCGGAGGCATGGGGCGGGAAGCGATTGAGTTCAGCGAGCGCCTGCGCTGCAAGCCAGGGAGGGAGATGATCGCGTACCCCCAGCGTCAGCGGCAACACCAGGCCGCCGGTTCTCAATCGTTCGGCAATAACCGTTGCATCGGCAGCGTCATCGGCGGCGACAATGGTGATCTGCGGACGAAATGCGCGTACCGCTTCCAGATGGCTCACCTGCGGATCACCACGATAGAGCGCCAGATCATAGACCCGAACGATATGCCGTTGCTGTTCAAAAAACGCAGCCAGGTAGCACAACGGCAGGGGAGGCGTTGTGCGAGATTCATCCAAAAGGGGCAGGGCGACCAGAGCGATCTTCAAGACTCCCTCAACCACAAAACTCTGGCGATGATCATACCGCTACCAGGTTGATCAAAGTATAGCCAAGATCGTTGAGGAGTGAATGAATAGCCTGCTTTTGCCGGTAAAAGAAATGTAACTTACCCGGCAACGCATTCCTCGTTGACCACCAGCGGCAGCGTGAAGGTAAATGTCGTCCCGACGCCTTCTTCGCTTTCAACCCAGATGCGTCCGCCGTGCCCTTCGACGATTTGCTGGCAGATTGCCAGCCCCAGTCCCATATTCGTTCCGTGAGCGCGGCGATGTTTTGCCACCTGATAGAAGCGCTGAAAGATCTTCCCCAGTTCACTGGCGGGAATGCCCACGCCTGTATCGGAAACGCGCACACGCACTTCCTGTTCATGCACCTCGGCGGAGACGCGAATGATGCCGCCGGCTGGCGTCGCCTTGATTGCATTTTCGATCAGATTGGTCAACACCTGACCGATACGCTGATTATCGAACCGGCACAACGGCAGATTTGGCGTCTCGTTGACGAGAGACAGTTGTTGCTGCTCGGCTTGAAGGCTCAGTCGGTTCACGGTTCCCGCGATGAGCAACGCAAGATCGCCGACCTCGGGTTGGAGCGACAGACGACCGACTCTGAAGCGATTGTATTCGAGCAATTCGGACACACGACTGCTCAACTGCTCAATCTGACCATCAGCCATCGAAAGGAAGTCCTGCTGCAATGACGTCAGTGGTCCTGCACGGCCCTGCAGCACCAGTTTGACGAAGCCGTTCAGCGTATGGAGCGGATTGCGCAGTTCGTGCGACACCATCGAGATGAAGTCCATACGCGCGCGCTCTTCCGCTTTGTGATCGGTGATGTCATGCAGCACAATCGCGGTCAGATCGGGCAGATCATCGTCGGTGCGCACCCGTGACGCGACGGCCTGATAGACGATGCATCCCTCCTCGCACTCCGGGTCGCCGACGATCCATTCTGGTGATGCCACCGGACGACCGTCGTCGGAGAGGCGGCTTGCCAGTTCACGCATACGTTCCAGCCAGGGCTGTGGCGCCGAGGTGTCGTTGAGGAGCGCCTGCCCGATCGGATTGGCCAGCACGACGTTATACTCCTGATCGAGTACGATTAAGCCGTCGTTAATGTCACGGAGCACCGCCTGGAGCAGATGTTGCTGGCGACGCAGGCGGCTGTGCAGCTCGGCGTTGCCGATGGCGATGCCGGCCTGAGCGGCGAATGCCGAGAGATGACGGGCATCGCTGCTCGAAAATGCGGCAAATGTCGCACTGACGACGGTGAGCGCGCCCCGCGGCGGACCATCGCCAACAAAGAGCGGAACGCAGATGATCGAACGCACCCCGATTCGACTGATTTCACCGAGATCAGGGTCGAGCGCCGAGTCGGTCACGACGGCCGGCGTCTGATCCCGCATCACGCGGCGGATGAGCGGTTCGACCCACTGCGCCTGCAATCGTTTGTCGCGTGCATACATGCGGTTGTCCAGCAATCCGTCGGTTTGCAGCGTCAACACAACCGCATAGGTGCGTTCACCGCCAAACGTCTGTACAGTGCTATCCAGGATCTGCTCCAGCACATCGTCAAGGCTGAGGGTGCTGGTAATGGCGCGCAATCCTTCTTCGAGCGCATGACGCTCACGCATGCGCATGCGCAGTTCGTTTGCCAGATGCTCCAGTTCCTCCACGCGCGCCTCGCGCGTGTTCCGCTCGCGTTGCAGGTCGCTTCGCAACTGATGGATCAACGTCTTCTGCCGCGCACTCCCCATAATGGCAACGATACCGCACCCTAGACTCCCCGCGAGGAGGCCGGCCACACCCCATTGCTCGCCCGGCGTCAGCGCCGTGTTGCCGGCACGGTTCAGCAGCAACTGGAACAGGAAGATCGGTCCGAGCACGAACAGAATGACGGTCGTCGCAGGGTTACGGCCATAGCCGGAGAGGGCGCGCCACGCAATGAGCACATACACCGGCAGAAAATGCAGCAGCGATGTGGGGTTGCTGATCATGACGATGCTCAACGCTACATCGACCATGATCGACGCCCAATCGGTATGCGGCAGTCGCGCGGCGTTTCTGAGGGGATGGTCATACACTATCCAGAACAACCACAGATGGATTGCTGCATACCCGATCAGCGCCATCCAGATTGTTTCAGGCAGTGCGGCAAGCGACAGCCACAAAACCAGCGCAAGCGCCGGCACGGGCGCAAACAGATGGGTGAGATGTTCGCGGCGTTCAACCAACCAGTAAGGCAATTGTCGAGTCAGGCTCTCTCCAGCGATCATGGCTGCGTCCTCACGATAATGAGCGAACACGCACGTTGCGCCCAGGAACAACGTCAGGCTTCAAACTTGTAACCCAGGTTGCGGACGGTCAACACATGCCGTGGGTGTTCGGGGTCGCGCTCAATCTTCGTGCGCAAGCGGCGGATGTAGACGGCAACCAGATTGCTTTCGCCTTCGTAATCGTACCCCCAGACCTTATTCAGAATCTGGCTGGTATTCAGCACTCGCCCGGCGTTCTTCATCAGGTAATAGAGCAGGCGAAACTCGAGCGGCGTCAGTTCGATGACCCGACCATCGGCGAGCAGCACTTTGTGCTCAACCGGATCGAGCGTGATGTCTCCCTGGCTCAGGCGCGCCGAGGGGTTGAGCAGGTCGCTGTTGCGCCGCCGCAGTACCGCTTCCACCCGCGCCAGCAACTCTGACGGTTCGAAGGGCTTGACCAGGTAATCATCGCCGCCGATCTGCAACCCCGTCACGCGATCCTGCAACTGTGACCGGGCGGAGAGGAAAATGATCGGGACATCGGAGGTGCGACGAATCTGGCGGCACACATCAAACCCGTTCGTCTTCGGCATCATGACATCGAGCAGGATGAGATCCGGGTTGTGTTGTTCGACCGATTGCAGAATCGAGGGTCCGTCATAGGCTTTGATGACTTTATAGCCTGCTTCTTCGAGGAGAAAAGCCGTCAGTTTGACATTCGGCAGATCATCATCAGCAACCAGGATATACATACGCCTGTTCCTCTCTGTGTTCTGTCACACTGCCTCTGAGTCAGGACGAAGCCGGGGGTATCGCCCGCCATGGCTCTCATGCGTGATCGGTCGTATCGCAGTGCTGCAGTGCTCTCTACAATATGAACAGCATCTTCGCCGGAAAAGTTACGCAGCGGCGGGTAAGTTGCAAACAGTTCATTTTTGATGCGAGCTGAGAACTGAGAACCGAGAACCGAGAACTGAGAACCGAGAACCGAGAACTGAGAACTGAGAACTGAGAACCGAGAACTGAGAACCGAGAACTGAGAACTGAGAACTGAGAACTGAGAACTGAGAACCGAGAACTGAGAACCGAGAACTGAGAACCGAGAACTGAGAACCGAGAACTGAGAACTGATACCAATGTGCGGTCATTCGTGCAATACTCCTGATGAACATTGCGCGTTGTTTCACGTGAACCGAGCGCACGAACATCTTGTCTGACTGACCGCACGTTCGTATGAGAACCGAGAACTGATACTAAACGCCGTCATTCGTGCAATATTGCCGATGGACGCCCGCTGTTCCACGCGAACCAGGCGCCTGAATATCTTGTCTGACTGACTGCGCGTTCGTATGAGAATGCGCGGTCCTTTGGGCCATCAATGGTTATGGTTGTTGATCACATCATCGGGCATCGCCCGGTGCAGCCCGCGTAGGCGGGCCTGGCGCCCGTAGCCCGCGGCTTCAGCCGCCAGGCGGACTGACCGCACGTTCGTATGAGAACTCGAGAGTGCAGGGCTTTGTACGACGCCTGACTTTATCGGAGAGTTGCCAGATGCGTGGCGGGCTGTCATGTCCATCAGACGCGCAGGCAATCTCCTCTGAGGCTGTCATGTCCTGAGCGATACCGCATCTTCGTTCAAGTCATGAACGCATCCACGCTCGCGCCTCGTGTGGCGCAACCCGTCCCCCATCTGCTATAATCATGCTATGATGATCAATACTCCATCTCGTTCTCCATCCTGGATCGATCAGGCGGTCGCATGGATGTTTCGCCGCTGGCTCCTGATCACGAACGTCCTCCTTGGCATGTACGCAGGGTTGCCGTGGTTGTCGCCGTGGCTGAAGGCGAATGGACATCCGCTGGCAGGCGAGATCATCTTTCGCATTTATACGCCGTTGTGCCATCAGCGACCTGAGCGTTCGTTCTGTTTCTGCGGCTATCAGGTGGCGTTTTGTCACCGCTGCACATCGTTCTACGGCGGGTTGTTCATTGCTGGTGTGCTGTTTTCCGTTGTGCGGCGCTGGATTCGCCCTGTATCGTTGCGCTTCGGCGCATTCCTGCTGCTGCCGATGGCGCTCGATGCCGGTTCCCATATGATTAACGACATTCTAGACCTTGGTTGGCGCAGCGGCGGCGATGATGTCGGGTCGCTCAATTTCTGGCTGCGCATGGTCACCGGGGCGCTGGCGGCGCTCGCGGTGCTGCTGGTGGTCTACCCGCGGCTCGACCGCGAACTTCCGGCGCAGGCGCCGTCTATCGGATCCCCGATCGGCGGCTGATGGCATTCACTGTGCGCCTGGCGACTGAAGCCGCAGGCGACGGAAAGCGAAGCCCGCTTGCGCGGGCTGGCCTGGACGATAACGGGTTAATTGCTCAAACGCCATATGAGACAACGTAGAGCGTCAGACTTTCCCAGAGTGCAGTTGATACGGCGATGGACCGCCGTTGCGCTGCTGGCGCTGGCTGCGGCCCTGGCGGGGTGCGGCGGGCAGCGCACGGGATCATCGTCTGACGGTGACGCACCGATTGATATTCCGCCGGGCGTGGCAATCGAGTCGCGGCTGGTCGATCGCCGCGGCGGCGTGCCTGCGCCGGGGGATGTCGCGCCGGATTTCACGTTCACCTTTGCGAATGGCGAGACGCGCCGCCTGAGTGATCTGCGCGATGTAAAGGTCGTGATCAATTTCTGGGCTACGTGGTGTGCGCCGTGTGAGGAAGAAATGCCCGATTTGCAGCGTCTCGATGAGCGCGGCGATGTGGTGGTGCTGGGGGTGAACCGTCTCGAACTGCCGGATGTGATCATTCCGTTTGCGCGTGAGCGCAATCTGACGTTCACGCTCATCGCTAACCCCGACGGCGACATTGTGGAACGGTACGGTGCGAAGAATATTCCGGTCAGTTACTTTATCAACCGCGATGGCACGATCGGCTACCGGCAACTCGGCATCATGACCTTCGACATGATGCGGGAGCAGGTTGATCGGCTGCGCTGATGCGAGGCGCTATGGAACGAACGAGCGAAGAAATCATCGAACTGGCGCGCCGCGAAATTGCCGCGCGCAGGGAACGGGAACGCAGCGGGCGCGACATTACGTGGCGCTTCGCCTTCATTGGGCTGCTCGGCGCGATCCTGGCAGGGATGCTTCTGTGGCCCGGCGCGCCGGTGAACTGGAAGATGTACGCCGCCGTCCACGGCGTCTGCGCGCAGGTACACAACGTCTCGCTCGGCGGCGAGCAACTCCCGCTCTGTGCCCGCAACACCGGCATCTACAGCGGCTTTCTGCTGACCTTCATCTATCTAGTCCTGCTCGGTCGCGAACGCGCCGCAAAACTGCCGCCTCCCGCGATCGTCGTCGCACTGGCGGCGCTGGTCTTCATTATGGCGGTGGACGGCTTCAACTCCCTCTTCGTTGACCTGTTCCTGCCGCACCTCTACACGCCGCGCAACGAACTGCGCACCCTCACCGGCATCGGCATGGGCACAGCGATGGCGGTCGCGATCCTGCTCGTGCTGAACCTGTCGTTGCGGCGCGACCCCGACATGGAACAGCGGGTGATCGGCAACTGGCGCGAACTCGGCGGCGCGCTGCTGCTCGGGTTGCTGGTGCATGCCGCGATCTACGGCAATGTCGCCATCACCTACTGGCCCATCGCCATCGTCGCCTGGACCGGCATCGTCGGTATTTTGTTCCTGGTCAACCTGCTGATCGTCGCACTGGTGATGAACTACGAGGGTCGCGTGACACGGGTGATCGAACTGGCGCGCCCGGCGACCGTTGCTCTCGCGCTGACTGCCATTATGCTGGGGTTGATGGCGTGGGGACGCTTCTGGCTCGAAGCGCAGGGGTTGATGGTCTCGTAACTCAAATGTAGTACATCACCGTGCCGGAGCGTTGCGCCTTGCGCTGGCAGAGGTCTTCGAGCGTGACGCTCGCCAGGTAGCGCTCCAACATTTCACGCGCTCCGTCCCATACTTCGCGCACAAGATCGCGATCCATCGGCTCGGTTGGCGCAGGCGCGTCCCGTCCGCTGTCGAAGGTCAGCAATGGGCCTTCGAGCGCCAGAAGCGCGTCGAGCACCGTGATCTGCGACGGAGGGCGCGCCAGCCGATGACCACCCTGCGGACCGCGGATGCTTTCGATCAGCCCGGCGCGGCGGAGCAGGATCAGAATCTGGTTGAGGTAGTTCTCGTCGATCCCCTGACGGAGATGGATGTCGTGGCTCTGGATGGGTCCTTCACCGACGCGCTGCGCAAGATCGAGCAGCGCGCGCAAACCGTATTCGCCTTTGCTGGAGATGCGCATAGTCGAGTGATCCGGTCAAGTATTGTTATTATTGTAGCATAGCATGGATCGGGGGGAGAGGCAAGGGAGTCGTTGTCGATGGGGTGCAGGCATGAGTTGTCAGGAAACGACGCTACGGTTACCAGTGATTGAAATCGCCCCTGATGGGCCTGCAGCCGACCCTCCGCCAACGCGGACGGGAACGGCGGCGTCCACGCGCGGTGAGCGTGCCGAACCGCACAGGTGGACGCCCGGCGCGCACGCTCCCCAAGGCGCGGTTTCAACCGCCAGCCATGGTTTGCCGATTATATGTAGTTAATCTTCAGGGCTAGTTTGAACCGGGCGGCCTGGACCGCACAAGGGCAGGTCTCAGACGCGCCCTTACGTACCTCGCAGGGCTCGTTTCCCGGATGTGCGTGGTTTGGAGGCACACCCGTGCGCTGGGGCCTTTCGGAAGGGCGCCTGGTGTGCATATGCCTGCGCGAGCAGGCGTTTGGTTAGGCTCCACCTCTGTGGACGCTACTGTATCCATAGACGTGATTCGAGAAAGGCTTCTAGTCCATGCATGCTCTTTCTCTCGGTGCGCCTGCAGTGTCGGCTCCGTTGACATTCAGTGGGCACGAGACCTTCGCGCTTCGCAGCACCTGGCTCAAGAAAGCGTTTGATGTCCTGCTCGAAATCCCCGATCTTTTCTTCCGCGAAGATGCATTTGTTCTTCTGGGAGTCGGCAAGAATATGGCGCAGTCAATCCGCTATTGGGGAAAGGTTTGCGGGGTATTCGAGCGAACGCCTGATGGTTCGAGCCACACCATTACCTGGTTGGGAAGGAAGCTTCTGGCGGACGACGGATGGGACCCGTTTCTCACCACACCAGCAGCGAGTTGGCTTCTGCACTGGCAGATTGCAGCACGCCCCGAAGCGGCTTTTACCTGGTACTATACGTTCAATCTGCTCAAAGGCGGTGAGTTTGCACCTTCAGATCTCGTGCAACAAATCCTATCATTCCTCGTAGAAATCGACCATCGTCTCCCTTCCAAAGCAACCCTGACCCGTGATGTCGAATGCATGCTGAACTGTTATCTCCCGCCAACCGCCCCTAAGCAGGATGAGGAAGACAGGGTCTTGTGCCCGCTTACCAGCCTTAATCTGATACAATTGCTCCCAGGACAAAACAGTCGCCGCCTGGTGTCGGGGCGCCAGGAAAGTCTGCCGGATGCACTGGTCGCCTATGCCATTTTGAAGATGCTCCAGGCGAGCAAGCGCGCGACGGTTGCGTTCAGCGATCTCGCCTATGCGCCTCGTTCGCCAGGGCGTGTGTTCCGTATCGAGGAAGATGAATTGTTGCGCCGTCTCCAACGGTTGGACGAGGTGACCGACGGGCGCGCCTATTACACCGATCAGGCAGGCGTTCGGCAGGTCGCCTGGACCAATGGAGAAGAGCCGGATGTCGCTGAGTTTCTGCTTGATCGCGCGTTCCAAGAGATGTAGCATGACACACCGGAACGTATCCCTGCCGATTGCTCCGCGATATATGCGCTCGGTCCATCTCCTGCGGGATTGGTCGCCGCAGGGTGTTGGCATCCGCGACTATCAGATCACGCCGCTGGTTTTGCACACCGCAGAACGGATCATTGCAGGATTAAGCCCAGAAGCGCCAAGCCGGGCGTTCTCATTAATTGGACCCTATGGTGCAGGAAAATCTGCATTTGGCGTGTTTTTTGCCAGCCTGCTCCACATGAGTCCGGCCAATCGCCGGCGGTTGCTGGCGGAGCATACCAGTGCGTGTGTGGATCGCATATGCGATGCCCCAATGCTCTATCCCGTTCTGGTCAGCGGGAATAACAGTTCGTTCCGGCGGGCTGTCATGAGCGCACTGGCGGCATTGCCCGAAAGCCTGCCGCCACTCCGTGACAAACGTTTCAAGCTGCCGCGCGTGCTCAATGAGAGTGCTCAGCGAGCAGACATCGATCCGCAGCGTGTTGCGCTCTTCATATGGAACGAATGACAAGTAACCTTTCCATCTCCCGAACGGTAATAAATACAACAAAACATAAACCTCTTTACAGACTGCCAGTTTATGTATCCCTTACCCTACTCATCTCATCTTCCAATTTCTGCTCTGGCGGCGAGTTTCAACGATGTGACAAACTCGTACAAGTTCTATTGGTTTCTGTCCATTCTAGAAAAGATAAAGGATGAGCAAAGGCGAACGTTGCCCATTCTTGATCTTCTGGCACATATGCTCGTCATGGTCTGGTACCCTGCCAATTATTTTCGCCTCTCGTGTGGCAAGCAGGATCGGTTGGGCGATATTGCGGTGCTATTGGGAAAACGCGCCGGATTGCCGATGAATGCTGCTGCTGATCTCATCGCTGAGACTGTGATGAGACATGTCTCAAGTGGCGATGATCTGGGCAGATCAATACTGATGCTCGCTCGATATGTCCCCTATCGCTTCCTTCGTCCATTCTTCGCACAGGATCTGAGATGTGTCAGAGACACAGAGGTCAATAGTCGCATCGTGGGTCTGGCTTTTTCTATGTTTCATGACCCTGTATCTCCTTGCCTGTATCGATTTGTAGAACTTCAGCAACTATGCATCGAGATTCAACCGCTGTGGTTTGATTATCTCCAGCAGAACATGTCCATCCTGAGAGGTTTTTGTCTTTGGCATCTCGTTCAATACCTGCAAAAGAACAATCCGAATGTGCCGAATATTGCAGGGAAGTTGTTTGAGCCGCAAGAAAGAGATCTAAGGCAGGCACGGGAGTTCTGGAATATTATTTTAGAACAAAAAGGTTGGTTGGAGTGTATCTATTCGGATTCCAAACTGGGAAGGGGTCAATTTACGCTTGATCACTTCATACCCTGGAGCTTTGTCACGCACGACGCTCTCTGGAACATTGTGCCTGCCAGTAGATCGGCTAATTCTTCCAAGAGCGACAATCTTCCGAACATTGACCGATATTTTGGTTCCTTTTCTGCTGCACAATTTGAAGCTGTGAAGATTATTTCGGGAAAGCCTTCATTTTCGAGACTGCTCGAAGATCATGTTTTACTTTTCAAGGTTGCGTCTCAGGATGATTTTTTGCGAATGGATCTCGAATCCTTTGGAAGAACCCTCTTTAATTCAATTGCTCCACAAATTCAGATTGCTAGAAACATGGGCTTCCCATCCGACTGGGTGTATATTCCTCAGTCTACATCGTTATCAGGGGGAACTTCAAATGAATCTCGTCTTTCGTTCAATTCATAACCCTCATAGCCATCTTACTGTCAAAGAGCGTACTCAGGCATCCTTCCCGCTCAGGCATCTGCTCACACGAGGGCTAATCAACGGACGAGTGCTTGATTTTGGATGCGGATTGGGAGTAGATGTCAATCACCTAAAGAAGCAAGGCCACGATGTTACTGGTTATGATCCTTACTATGCGCCCAATGTCCCAAAGGGAAAGTTCGATACAATTATATGCCTGTATGTCTTGAATGTGTTGCTTCCAGAGGAGCAGTCTCATGTGTTGATGGCTATCTCGGAATTGCTATATCCAACCGGAAGCGCGTACTTTGCCGTTCGCCGCGATATTCAGCGTGAAGGTTTTCGCAACCACTTCAAATATCACAAGAACGTTTATCAATGCCAAGTCACGTTGCCCTACCAAAGCATCTTGCGCACTGATCATTGCGAAATTTACCGGTATCGTCATATTAATCAGTTGCAGGCAAATGAATCCTGTTCTTTCTGTGCTCCGGCAGGTAATTGTGATTTGTTGACCGAGTCTGCTAACGCCTATGCTGTTTTGGAAAAATCCTCATCTATACCTGGTCACACTCTCGTGATCCCCAAGCAGCACGTCAGTTACTTCAATCTTTCACTTTATGACAGGAATGCCTGCTGGCAAGTGGTAGATCGCGTGAAGATGCTGCTCAGCGAGCGTTTTCATCCTGATGGTTTCAGGGTGAAGGTCGGTCAAGGCATAGCCACAGAATGTGCCGGTTGGCACGGGTGTATCCATGTAATCCCCTGTTAGACATATCGAGCGGTAATAATAAGGAGTGGCTCGCCATACCTTACCCAACACACGGTCAACGCAGCAGCGTGCGCCGCAGGCGCAGGACGGGTATGGCAGGGCAACCAGGTGACAGGGCGCGGTCTGAGTCGTGGTCGCCCCCCGACGTGTCTGTTCGCGGCGCGCTCGATGGCAGGGCAACCAGGTGACAGGGCGCGGTCTCGTAGAGCGAACAACCCGATGTTGCCCGATCATTGCCCGTGTTGACCGGCTTGCGGCTGACGTTGGCTGAGCCTGTCGAAGCCAACGTCAGCCGCGCCACATCCTTGATTGTCCAGGTTGCAGGTGATCGCTCTATAGGTATAGACCCGCCCTTCCGCTGTTCAGCGACAGAATGGCAATTCAGAATAGCCTGTGCTACTCGAATCGTATGGGGCAAGCCCTTTCACGTCTTTCCATTTGCGCGCGAGGAGTTGCAGAAAGAGAGAACCCGATTCGTATGTGACAAGCCCTCCACGTCCTCAGCAAGGGACCTCAGCCCGCAGCGTCCTGCGCACGCCGCCCCGCACATACGCAAAGACACAGGAGCGCTCCTTCACCCCCTCTGCGCTTTCGCGCCTTTGGGTGATGCGGGCGCGCGTGGGCGTGGTGCGCAAGAGACCTTCGCCCCCTCTGCGCCTTCGCGCCTTTGGGTGATGCGGGCGCGCGTGGGCGTGGTGCGCAAGAGACCTTCACCCCCTCTGCGCTTTCGCGCCTTTGAGTGATGCGGGCGCGCGTGGGCGTGGTGCGCAAGAGACCTTCGCCCCTTCTGCGCCTTCGCGCCTTTGGGTGATGCGGGCGCGCGTGGGCGTGGTGCGCACGAGACCTTCGCCCCCTCTGCGCCTTCGCGCCTTTGGGTGATGCGGGCGCGCGCGGGCGTGGTGCGCACGAGACCTTCGCCCCCTCTGCGCTTTCGCGCCTTTGGGTGATGCGGGCGCGCGCGGGCGTGGTGCGCACGAGACCTTCGCCCCCTCTGCGCCTTCGTGCGAACCACAAAGCTCAAGCTGGCATCGATAGCCGCTGCTGCTCCTCGCCTCTCGCCTCTCGCCTCTCGCCTCTCGCCTCTCGCCTCTCGCCTCTTGCCTCTCGCCTCTTGCCTCTCGCCTCTTGCCTCTCGCCTCTTGCCTCTCGCCTCTCGCCTCTTGCCTCTCGCCTCTTGCCTCTCGCCTCTCGCCTCTTACCTCTGCCTACCCCCGCGCCCGGCGCACCGCCTCGGTCAGCGCGCGGCGGGTGTAGACTTTCACCATCGCCTGGCGGTACTCCGCCGATGCGTGGATGTCCCCCAGGTAATCGACCCCGTCGCCGGCGGCGCTTGCCGCCGCCGCTACGGCTGCGTCGTCGCCGGATGTGCCGACGAGCGCGGCTTCGGCGTCCGGCTGCCGCACCGCAACCGAGCCGGCGCCGGTGACGCCGATGCGACAGGCGGAGACGGTCCCGCCATCGAGTTTGACATACGCCGCAACCCCGACGATCGCGTAGCGCGATGCCGGGTGGCGCAGTTTGGCGTATGCCGCGCCTTCGCCTTTGCCCAGGATGGGGAAGATGACCGTCGTGATCACTTCATCCGACGAGAGCGCCGTCGTCAGCATGGCGACGAACATATCGTCGGCGGCAATGCTGCGCGCACCGGTCGGACCCATGACGTTGAACGTTGCGCCAAGCGCCAGCGCGACGGCCGGCAGGTCGGCGGCGGGATCGGCGTGCGCCAGTGAACCGCCGATAGTTCCGCGATTACGCACCTGAATGTCGCCGATCTGACCGACGCACTCGGCGAGGACGGGGCAGCCGGTGCGGACTGCGTCGTTCGTTGCGATCTCGTGGTAGGTTGCGCTGGCGCCGATCACCAGACGATCCCCGTTCGCCGTGATGCCCTTCAGTTCCGAGACGCGGCTGATGTCGATCAGCACGGCAGGTTGCGCCAGGCGCAGTTTCAACGCCGGCAGCAGCGAGTGACCGCCTGCCAGGAGTTTAGCATCGTCGCCGTGCTGCTGGAGCAACCCGATCGCCTCGTTGACTGTTCTGGGCGCAAAATACTGAAAGGGTGCCGGTATCATGAGCAATGCTCCTTAGTTTCAGGTATGCGCACCCAACGGACGCGCCGGATGCGCAACAACGATTTCGTACTGTATTTCTCAGCGAGGTTGATGCGAAATCGCAGCGTTTCGCAGTCATTACGCCTTTCTTTGCGTCAACTCGAATAGAGCGATCACGCCGTCCTGGAACATCTGGACTGCACATGGGGAGCGGTTGGCGTTGGCTGAGCCTGTCGAAGCCAACGCCAACCGCGCGATAGTCGTCTGGTGCAGCCTTTTCCATACTCAGCGATCGCTCTATAACATCAGGAAGTCGCCTGCGCCGAACGGATCGCCTTCCACACGTTTTCCGGAGTCGCCGGCATTTGCATGTGCTTGACGCCGAACGGCGAAAGCGCGTCGATGACCGCATTCATCACCGCTTGTGCGCTGGCAATCGTTCCCGCCTCGCCGGCGCCTTTTACTCCCATCGGGTTGACCGGGCTGGGAGTGACGGTGCGCGCCGTCTCGAACGGCGGCAGCATATGCGCTGCGGGAACGGCGTAGTCCATGAGCGTGCCGCTGATCAATTGCCCGTTCTCGTCGTACACGGCGCGCTCGTAGAGCGCCTGCGCCACGCCCTGGGCGATGCCGCCGTGGATCTGTCCATCGACGACCAGCGGGTTGATGACGTTGCCGCAGTCATCGACCGCCACGTAGCGTTTCAGATCGACGATGCCGGTATCGGGGTCCACCTCGACAATGGCGATGTGCGTGCCGAAGGGGAAGGTGCAGTTCGGCGGATCATAGTAGCTGGTTTCGTCGAGGAAGGGTTCCATACCTTCCGGCAGGTCGTATGCCACCGACGCCTGGAGCGCGATCTCCGCCAGCGTCTTCGCGCGGTCGGGCGACCCCTTGACGTAGACGCGCCCATTTTCGTACACCATGTCGTCGGGGTTGGCTTCGAGCATGTGCGCGGCGATCTTCTTCGCCTTTTCCTTGATCTTCGCCACGCTGCGGTAGACCGCCGTGCCGCCGACCGCCAGCGAGCGCGATCCGTAGGTGCCGTAGCCAAACGGCGTGCCCGCCGTGTCGGAGTGCTCGATCACCACGTCGTCATACGGCACCCCGAGTTCGTCGGCGACGATCTGGGCGAAGGTGGTCTCGACCCCCTGCCCATGCGGCAGGGACCCGGTGGTCACCACGACCGTGCCGGTCAAGTGGATTCGCACATTGGCGCTCTCCCACAAACCGGCGCCCCACCCTTCGCCGGGGAGACCGATCCACTTGCTCGGCGCGACGCCGCAGATTTCGACATACGAACTGAGCCCAAGCCCCAGGTATTTGCCCTGTTTGCGCGCCTCTTCCTGCTGCCTGCGGAAGTCGGCGTATCCGACGATCTCAAGCGCCTTGTTGAGTGCTGCTTCGTAGTTGCCGCTATCGTATGGGAGCAACCCCAGGCCATTGTCGTAGGGGAAGGCGTCGGGCGGGATGAAGTTCTTGCGCCGCACCTCTGCTGGATCCATCCCAATCTCGGCGGCGAAGCGGTCGACCATGCGTTCGATCAGGTACGACGCTTCGGGACGACCGGCGCCGCGGTAGGCGTCGACCATTGCCGTATTGGTGTAGACGCCGTACACTTTGACATGAGCAGCGGGAATGCGGTAGACGCCGGTAATGATCCGCCCGTAGAGAGTCGTCGGGATGCCAGGCGCAATCGTGCTGAGGTAGGCGCCAAGGTTGGCGTAGGTGGTGACGCGCAGCCCGGTGATCGTGCCGTCGCGGTTGCCGGCGATCTCGACATCGGTGATGTGGTCGCGCCCGTGGGTCGAGTACTTGTAGTTCTCGCTGCGGTCCTCGACGAACTTGACCGGGCGACCGATCTTGCGCGCCGCCCACATCGTAAAGGCCATGTCGTTGTAGCAGAAAATCTTCTGCCCGAAGCCGCCGCCGACATTCGGCGAGATGACACGCAGTTTCGTTTCGGGAATGCCGAAGACGAACGCCGTCAGCAGCAGACGCATGACATGCGGCGCCTGCGAGGTCGTCCAGAGGGTGAACTCGCCGGTTGCCGGTTCATAGCGCGCAATGGCGCCGCGGGTTTCCATTGGTGTTGGAATGAGGCGCTGATTGATAATCTGCTCGTGCACCACCACCTCAGCGGCGGCGATGGCGGCATCGGCTTTCGCCTTGTCGCCCGCATCCCATTCCATAACGATGTTGTTCGGCGCATTCTCGTGGAGTTGCGGCGCGCCGGGTTCGGTGGCTTTCTTCGCGTCCACCACCACCGGCAGCGGCTCATACTCGACCTCGATCAGGTCGCAGGCATCGCGTGCAATGTAGCGATCCTCGGCAATCACCAGCGCGACCGGATCGCCGGCGAAGCGCACCTCGCCGACTGCCAGGACGCGCGGCGTGTTGACGTTGTTCGTCACGCGCCCCGCCTGCCAGGCGCACGGCAGCGGGTTGAGGTCGAGCATATCTTCGCCGGTGAAGACGGCGATCACTCCCGGATGGGCTTTGGCTTTACTCGTGTCGATGGATTTGATTTTTGCGTGGGCATAGGGGCTGCGCAGCACGCAGGCGTGCGTCATGCCCGGGAGTTTGATGTCGTCGAGGAATCTGCCCTGTCCTGTGATCAATTGTGGGTCTTCGCGGCGCTTGATCGCCTGACCCACCAGCCGCGTTGGCATCGTTTCAGCCGTCATTGCTGTTTTGTTCCCTTCTAGTGCGGAGAAAACCAGAAGTCAAGCAACAGGTGCGGTTGTTCCAGCCAGGCAGAGCGACTCTTATGCCGTCACCTCTTCGCCGCGCATCTTTGCAGCGGCGTACTGTACAGCGCGCACAATGTTGTGATAGCCGGTGCAGCGACAGAGGTTCCCTTCCAGCCCGTGACGCACCTCTTCATCGGTCGGGTTCGGATTTTGCTGCAGCAGGTCGTAGGCAGCCATGATCATGCCCGGCGTGCAGTAGCCGCACTGCAAGCCGTGGCGCTCCCAGAACCCTTCCTGAAGCGGATGCAGGCGCCCATTCTGCGCCAGACCTTCGATGGTTAGCACATTCGCGCCATCAGCCTGCACTGCCAGCATCGTACACGACTTAACGCTGACACCGTCGACCAGCACCACGCATGCGCCACACTGGCTGGTATCGCAGCCGATATGCGTGCCGGTGAGGTTCAGGTGCTCGCGCAGGTAGTGAACGAGCAACGTGCGCGGCTCGACGTGGCTGGTATACGACTTGCCGTTGACCGTAACCGTGATCGTTGCCACTGTTGACACCTCCTCATTGAGCAGCGGATACCTCTAGACTACGGAAGCGGGGGATATGCTAGCGTTCCCGGCGGCTGCGCGACCGACCGAGAATGTAGCCGATCAGGAAGGCGACGATAATCCAGGGCGCCCAGGGGCGCTCAGCGATGAAATCGTTGACAATGCCGAAGATAACCGACTCAGGACGCAACTGTTCTTCAGGGGGCACCACCACCGTCCGCCGTTCAGGTGTAGGGGGCGCTGCGGCGGCGGGCGCTTCAACACCCGCCGCAGCGGGCGCTTCGACAGCGGGAGGAGGCGCGCCAGCGGCGATCGGAGCGGCGACGCGGGTTGCCACTTGCTCGGCGAGCGCCTTGAGCGACTGATTGATCAACTGGCGCGATGCGCCTTCGATCAGGCGCTGACCGACGCTTGCCAGCGTTCCGCCGACCTGCGCCTCGCCGCCGTACATGAGCAGCGTCTTACCGTCCTGGCTCACCAGATCAACCGTGCCGACGCCATCAACCACGCCGTTGGCGCTTTTCCCGCTGGCAATCAGTTTATAATGGTTGGGCGGGTCAATATCTTCAATGCGAATGCGCCCGTTGTAGACGCCGCGGATCGCCTGGATGCCGATCTTGATCGTTCCTTCGTATTCGTTGTCGCCTACTTGCTCGAGGCGTTCACACCCTGGAACGACACGCGCCAATACCTCGATATCGTTCAGCGCTTCCCACACGATGTCACGCGGCGCGTCGATCGTGTAACTGCCGGAAATCTTCACTGAACCGATCCTTTCGTTGCACCAGGAGACTTCGGAGCCTGGCAGACCAGCGGGACACAGAAACGCGATGCAGACAGAATCAGGCATATGCGGAGAGCGACCAACAGCGCCTGACCATGAAACTGCTGCACTCGTTCTTTATGGTACCGACAGGCGTGATGTTTGTCAAGCGCATCAGAACGGCGGCAACACGATCTGAGGAATGTGCACCGTTGCCCGTTCGAGTGACATCTGTGCGACGCGCGGATGCGGCAGGCGCAACAGGCGCGCCTCGGCGTGCAACAGATCGATGAAGCGGTCGATCAGGTCGGCATCCCACTGCGTCGCGCGCCCGCACCGCAGTTCGGCAATCGCCTCGTCCTGGCTCATCGCGCGGCGGTAGGCGCGATCCGAGGTCATGGTATCGTATGCATCGGCGATGGCCATAATCCGGGCTTCGAGTGGTATCTGATCGCCGGACAGTCCATCGGGATAGCCAGCGCCATCAATCCGTTCGTGGTGATGGCGAATGATCGGCAGCACGGCGCGCAGCGCCTTGATGCCGCGCACGATCTCGACGCCAACCACTGCATGTGCGCGCATAATCTCCATCTCTTCGAGCGACAGGCGCGCCGGTTTCAGCAGAATTGCGTCTGGCACGCCGATCTTGCCGATATCGTGGAGCAACCCGCCGTAGCGCAGCGCCTCGATGCGGTCACGTTCCAGACCAACGACCTCGCCAAGGCGCACGGCGTAGCGCATCACCTGCAACGAATGCCCGGCAGTATACGGATCGCGCGCGTCGATCGAGGCTGCCAGTGCAGCGATGGTTTCGAGATTCTGTTGTTTCAGTTGACGGTAGAGGCGGCTGTTGTCGAGTGAAGCGGCAATTTGTGATGCACAGATCGCCAGGAGGGTGCGGTCGTCGCCGTCGAATGCAGGTTGATCGGGGGCGCGGCTCAGGTTAAGAATGCCAACCGGCTGATCATTACTGCGCAAGACAAGCCGCACAACGTGGGAAGGGTCAACCGCTTCGGGATTATCGACCAGTCGCGCATGCCCTTCAAAGAGCGCCTCGCAACAGACCCCCTGCCGGATCGGCACGCGAGCGCCGACCGCAGTGCGCGGCGATGCTCCCCGATGGGCGAGCAATTCGAGTTCTTTATCGTCGGGATGCACCAGCGACAGCGAAAGTGCCGCCGGTGAGAAGCGTCGCCAGAGTAATTCAACAATTTCGCGCACGGCGGTTTCGGTATCGAGCGTACTGGTGAACGTCTGACTGATCTCATACAGGGCGACGACTTCAGAGAGGCGTTGCCGCTCCTGGCGCACCCGCCGCCATTCGGCTGCGCGACGAACGGTTCGTTCGAGTTCATCGACGCTGAACGGCTTCGTCAGGTAATCGAACGCGCCCAATTTCAGCGCCTCTCGTGCGGTTTCGACCGTCGCATACGCCGTAAACATAATCGTGTCAATATCCGGGTAATGGTTGCGCATTTCCCGCAGCAGCGCCATGCCGCCCATCTCGGGCATTTGCAGATCGGTGAGCACCAGATCGAACTGATGGGTCTGAAGGATATCTAAGGCTTCCCGTCCGTTGAACGCCGTCCTGACTGTATACCCTTTCATCTGCAACAAGCGTGTGCAAAAACTGCTGACCATTGGATCGTCTTCGACGATCAGCACACATACGGGGTCAGTGCTGGTTGAAACAGAGCGGCTCATGAACGCCTCGCTTCATTATGTTTTGCTCAATCGCGGTCAGTCATACAAGATGTTCAAAGGCTCAGTCCACGTGGAGCAGTAGTGTATGAACAACCGCGCTCTGGTATCAGTAAACCGTCATGCATTACAGCGCGCGGTCATTTCCGTTACGTACCATAGTACCAGTTTCGAGACACATCTGGCAACAAACGCAAAAACCGCGCCGATCAAGCGCGGTTGGTCTTCCGGTGGGAGGGGTGCAGAGCCAATTATGGTGCGAGAGGGCGCTGACGGTTCTGGAAGTAGGTATGAACCCGTCGTTCGAGTTCTTCGAAGTCGAACGGTTTTGCAAGATAATCGTTGGCGCCGAGGCGCATAGCCTGCTTTTGCGTATCGGGCGTGCCGAATGCCGTGATGAGAATAACGTAGATGTCGCCAAAATCCTTTCGGATGGCCCGGATGAGGTCCAGCCCGTCCATGCGCGGCATATTCATGTCGGTGATCACCATGTCGCAATGGTGGCGTTGTAACACTTCGACTGCCGCCACGCCGTCTTCGGCTTCCAGGACGAGGTAACCGCCGTTTGACAACAGAAACTTGTAGAGACGCCGGGTGGCCGCGTCATCTTCAACAATCAAGACCGTATCACTGTTGTGGCCGTTGTGTGATCGTTCTGCTGTCTGAGACATATGAACGCCTCCACTATCCTTTGCAAACCACGGAGTGACCAGCCATCACCTCGCCATCGGCGGATTTGGGTAGCGTAACTTTGCCTGGGAGTCGCTTGAGAACTCGCGGCTTTTCAGCGGCTGTGCTCTGTTATAGATAAAAACGCCGGAACAGCCGGTAACGATACTGCTATTCTAGCATACTTTTACAGTTGCTCAGCAACGCTGAAACTATCGTAATCACTTCGTAATCCTGCCTGCCCCCAGCCTCTCCAGGAAATCCTGGCACCATGCCACGGGCCAATGCGCCAGTGGTTGGTCTGGATGGTGCGAGTCGGATCCGCCTGTGATCAGCAATGCGTGCCGTTGCGCCAGGCGCCGATACATTGTCACCTGATCGGGACGGTGGGTCGGGTAATAGACTTCGATGCCATCCAGCCCCGCTGCCGCCATCGCAGCAATATCCTCCGCAGTCGCCGGTATGGCGTACACCCCTTTCGAGCGACCGGGGTGCGCCAGCACTGCCACGCCGCCTGCGTCATGCGCAACGGCGATGATTTCATCGACGGCGGGAGGGCGATAAGCGCCGGGTAATTGGGTCAGGATATAGCGCATTCCTGCACTTTCGTCAGTATCGTCGGGACTGCGATCAGGCAGGTCGTTCGACCTGCCGAGCGCCGTTCCGATGTCAGCGACGTTTGGCGGATGGTTCAGGGCATCAATGCCAACCAGACGAAACCCTGCATCTGTCAGGAAATGGCGCAGCGCCTCAGCATCGGCCCGATTGCGCTCTTCCACCGAGCGGCAGAGCGCCTGCAATTGAGGCGCGTCGGGGTCGGCGCCGTACACGAGCACATGCCAGAGTTTGAATGGTAACAGGTCATCGGAACGACCAGCGGGAAACCCGCTGTCGATCTCGACGCCGGAAATCACCCGCACGCCATGGCGCGCGCCAGCTTTCTGTGCTGCACACACGCCAGCAGTGGTGTTGTGGTCGGCGACGGCGATCACGCGCAGACCGGCGCGCGCTGCTGCGTCCGCCAGCGTCTCCGGCGTCCACGTCGCGTGATGGGGTGTGGCGTTGGTGTGGATGTGAAGGTCGATCATGGCTGGTCCAGCAGATGATCGAGCAGACGCCGGTCGAATGCGCGCAGGGCGTCATTGCGCCCCATCTCGAACAACGTCTGATGGTTGCGTTCTTCGTAGTCGATGATCCACTCCAGTGGCATCAGTTGTTGTGGCGCAATGACCAGCGGTTCGGCAATGATGCGCGGAATGCTTCCCTCCATCCGCAGTTCGGCGTTGCCGGTCTGTTGGGCAGCGCGCTCCAGTTTGTTCGCCGCCTCTGCCAGCCGATTGTAGGAGCGCAGCATTTTGATGGCGGTGCGATAGGATGCCAGCAACGCCCAATCGAGCGTCAGCGACAATGCCTGCACCAGGTCTTGCGGAACCTCCTGCAATTGCCGGCGCATTGATTCGGGATCAACGTCCCATGGCGTCATCATGACGACCACGATATCGACATCTTCTCCGGCTGCAAGGTCGATCACCGGACCCAGCGGCGTATTTGCCAGCACCGCGCCATCCCAGTATTTGCGACCGTCGATCGCCGTCCATGGATAGACGGTTGGAATGCTCGATGACGCCATCAAATGATCGATGGTGATCGTGTCGGCCGGATGGTCGCGCAGCGGTCGGTTGCAGAAGACGCGCAGGTCGCCGGATTGCAGGTCGGTGGCGGTCAGCAGCAGTGCGGGCGCATCCGGCGAGTTGATCCGATCAAAGTTCATCCAGCGGCTGAGAGTATGATGCCAGGGGGTGGTATCGAGCAGGCTGCGAAACGGTCGGCTGCGAAAGACGTTGTTGATGCGCTTGAGCAGTCCCTCGGCGCTCATCGTGCGCTCGTCCGGCGGCAGCGCCGCCGGCGCACCGCCATGCGCCTCCGATGTCAGGACGCTGTGCATCAAAAAGCGAACCAGGGGACGACTGATGGCGGGCAGATCGCTCGACAGACGATGGACATCCTCGGTGTGCATGTCGAGCCAGCGCGCCTTGAGGTCGGCGACAGTGAGTCCCGACGCCAGCGCTGCGGCGTTGATGGCGCCGATTGATGTTCCGGCAAGAATGTCGGGTCCTTTGCCATCCTGCATCCAGCCACGTTCGACCAGCGCTTCGATCACCCCGACATGATAGGCGCCGCGACCGCCGCCCCCTGAGAGCACCAGCGCCTTTTTCATCGTTTCTCGACTCCTTTGTGTCTATGATCGCTCAACCCGTGTTCCAGCAGCGTGTCCCCCTGCTTTATTATGGCAGGGTTATCGTCGTCAGCCGCAGCGCGTGTGGTCCGGCGCGCGCCGGATTCGCCGTGCTGCCGCTGCTGATGGGCAGTCGTTCACCACTGTTCGCATCGTACAGTCCGATTACGATCTCATACGTTCCGGCGGGAAGACCGGCGGATAATGGCAGCGGCAGCGGCACAGCCACCTGCTGCCCGGCCAGCCACGCGCTGGTTGGCAGGCCGCCAACGCCGGCCGGCGGTACATCGATGCCGGCGACACGCCGCCCCTGGGCGTCGATCATCTGAAGAAACACCATGTAATCGCGCGTCGGAGATACGAGCGCTCCCCAGGATGGCGTCACCGTTACATGGTCGTGCGCCGCTTCGACGGTGAATCCGTGCAGCGCGATGCTATCGCCAAAACGCGCATGGACCGCCTGATCATACGGACGCGGCAACTGGTAGATGTTCGCGTATTCGATCCCATGGATGGTGATCGTGTGGATCGGCGTCATCGCTTCGAACTGCCGGTAAATCTCAGGATGCGCGCCCCGTTGCACCGACTCCAGGTACACAACGGCGTAATTGACCGGCAATGTTCCCAGGTCGGTAATGTCCCGGACATCGACGGGCACGAACGGTTGCAGGGTTGGTCTCAATGCCGAAATCACCGGTCCATATCCAATATCGGGTCGAGCGCTCAGCCATGCGCCCGCCTGATCCATTCCTTCGCCCCATCCGATGAGAAACATCCGCTGTGCGACGGGACCGCCCCCCAGGAGGGGATTGTAATAACTCAGGTAGTACGGGTGATACCAGACAACCTGACCGACCTCGGCGATGCCGAGCGTTAGCATCGCTGCCAGCGGAATGCGTGCCAACCATGCGCCGCTGCGTGGCATGATCATGGCGCGGCGAGCAAGCCACCCCTGCGCCGCGACGTATCCGCGCGCGATCCCGGTGGCAGCCAGAACGAGCAGCGCGGGCCAGATCGGCAGCACATACCGGTCGAACTTCTTCGCCCCCGGGGTCATCGCCAGAGTCCAGAATGCGGCAAAAGCCATCAGGACGACAAGAATGCGGTATCGGCTATCGAACGGCGTATCGCCTCGTTTTCGGAAACGCCAGGCATCGAAGATGGCGAAGGCGCCGAACATCAACAACCCGAGCAGCATTGCCGGCGTTGTGCGAAACAGACTTGCGACAGGATAGAACCAGACGCCGGGATCGCCGACCGCCTGGCCATTGAAGAACTGCCCATCGCCATTGGGTCGTCCGCCGTTGAAGATAATCTCATCGGCATATGCCTGGATTGCTGCGCCCGGCGCCGCCCACAGCGCAGGCCATCCCACGAATGCAACACCGAGCGCGATTGCCAGCCATGCACCGTACCGCACAACGGCGTACCGCAGGCGATGGGCAAGGCCTGATGCACTCCACAGCATGGCGCTTTCATGCCGGGAAGACGGTGCATCGGTTGGTACGAGCGCAAAAAGGAGCATGCCGCTAAATGGCAGGAAAATGAGCGCCGGACCCTTCGTCAGCAACGCCAGTCCGGTCAGCGCCCCGGAACCGAGCAACGTCGCCCATCCGCCCTCGCCCGCCTGCTGTTGTCTCCAGGATACGAGCAGCAAGAGCAGGCTCAGCGTGATCAGACCGGTCAGAAGCGCATCGAGATGCAGCACACGACCATGGGCGATCAAATAGGGTGACATTGCCCACAAAAATGATGCGATCAGCGCGACCAGCGGATCGACAAGGCGACGCAGCAAGAGCCATGCAGTCACACCGAAGATCGCCTGCAGGATCACGCCCGGCAGCCGAAGCCAGGCGAGATGCTCGACCATCGTCGTTGCGCCAATCCAGCCTATTTCGCGCGCGGCGCGCTCGAGCATCAGCCCGATGCGCCCCAGCCAGAACATGGTGATGCCGGGATGCCCGACATAGATGGTATCCGCCCAGCGACCATGGGAGAGCGCCGCGTCGAATCGTTCGGTGAAGCGGATCCAGTGGTACGCCTCATCGGTTGTGAGAAAATCGGCAAGCCCGAACGCGCGCGGCGCGAGCATCAGCGCGCCAAGTATCAGCGCCATGCTGAGCGTTCTGCCGGTCGCCAGCGCCATATCATGCGCCGGAAATACGCTCGCGCCGCGCGCGGCGTTTTGTTCGATCCTCTGCATTTCTGCATCCTGCCACGCCAGTGTTCAGCCATGATTGTAGCAGAGATACGCGCCGGTCAGATCTACGACAGATCTGCGTAAGTACTGTTCCACATCAGGACTCATGGCGCGTTGCTTCTATTGGTTGTCAAACGGTATAATCACTTATAATGGAAATGACAATCTATTCATTCAATAACGACGTTCATCTTTGTTTATGCGATAACGGCTTTCATCTATGGATGTTGAGCATCCCCGGAACGATGCTGGAGAGTCCACGTCGAGTCCATCCAATCAAAGCAGGAGCATCATAATGCTAGAGTCATCTCCTCCGCTGTCGGTCGTGCTGATCCAAGCACAGTCGTCGTCGCCTGACATGCACAAAAGCAGTCATCGTCGTGCGGCGCTCCAGGCGATCATGCGTCAGCTCAGCAAGTCGCTGACCGTGCTTGCCAGCGCCGCCGATATGATGGTGCAGGGGCAAACCGACGGCGTTGCATCGCAGTCGTTCCTTATCTGGCTGCAACCGAATGCGCGTCAGGCAGAAGACGCATTGCGGCGCCTGCGCGAATATCGTCTGACCGGATCGGCGGCAGCGACAGAACTCATTCAGTGTCTCACAGTGCTGGTGCTGGCAGCCGATATGATCGTCCAGGGGCAGCTCCGAGGCGACGCTTCGATTGAGACGTATGATCTCCTCCGCCGTAACGCTGATCGGGCGATCAAGAGCCTGGAAGATCTGAAGAAAGAAGTGCTGTTGTAAGAGTCTGTCCAAAAGATCGCCACGTGACATGCGGTTGGGTAGGCGAAGGCATCGCCGTACCCTGGAGCGGGAGCGTGGTCGCGTCGGTCGGGGCGGGTGTGAGACCCGCCCTTACGATGGGCGGCGGGAGGTCGGGGCGGGTGTGAGACCCGCCCTTACGGTGGATGGGCAGGGGCGCGAAGAACGGAGCGTAGCGCAGCTTTTGTGCGAGAGTAGTTCTGAAGCCTCGTCTCATGAGGTGCAGTTGGGTGGGCGAAGGCGCTGCCTTCGTTCCCCGATTGACTTTTTCAGACGCGCCTGGAGATGCCGTTCCGATTGCCGCGCCTCATGCGCCTTCGCGTTCTTCGTGTCAACCGTTGCGAAAAATGCTGTTTCAGGGGAAGGGAAACAGCGGAGGCATCACCCGGAGCAGCTCGTCATAATCGGTAACAATCAGGTCGGGCGCAGCGGGGCGCAGTTCGTCGGCGGCGTGGGTGGTGGCCAGCGCAATGCAGCGCATGCCGGCGGCGCGGGCGGCGGCAATGCCGGCGTGCGAGTCCTCAAAGACGATGCAGCGTTCGGCGGGTTGCCCGAGACGCCGCGCGGCTTCGAGGAAGATGTCGGGCGCGGGCTTGCCGCGCGGCACTTCTTCGCCGAGGGTAATGGCCGCAAAACGGTTCGCAATGCCAAGCGCGTCGAGGGTTGGGGCAACATTGTCTCTGGGGGCGGATGTTGCCAGTCCAATGCGCACCTGCCGTTGTTCGAGCAGATCGAGGAAACGCAGCAGACCGGGCAGTGGCGTGACGCCTGCCAGCAGACTGCGGTAGATCTCACCAGCTTCGGCGCTGTAGCGCGCTATTTCTTCCAGCGTCAGTGCGCGCCCGAAGAGCGCCGGAAAGATATCACTCTGCCGCATGCCGATCAGTCGAGCGGCTTCGGCAGGCGGCGGCGGGCGTAAGCCGTGTCGCTCGATGAATACGCGAAATGCCCGATAGTAGAGCGGCATGTTATTGAGCAGGGTGCCATCCATGTCGAAGATGGCGGCAGTGAACTCGCTCATTGATGGTATACTCCTTGCGCCAGCAGGTTCTGACAGAAATCAATCCTGTGATGTTGACCCGGATACGTGTTGCGCTCCAATCGCGCGACGCTCTACGCCGCACTGTTGATTTTTTGATCGCCGCGATCCTGTTTCGATTGCCCCCATCGCTGCGGTCGGCGCTGTTTCGCGGCGAGCGCCATGAATGTCCGCTGTGCGGCGCACACCTCTCAGGCTTTCTTGTGCTGCACCGGCCATTCTTTCGCTGGTGTCCAGTCTGTCGCTCGTTGCAACGTCACCGCGTTAGCTGGCTGTTCATCAGGCAGCATATCCTGTCGGTGCACCCTATCCGGCGGATGCTCCACATCGCGCCCGAAGAGGCGCTCAGGCAGGCATTTCAACGTTTGCCAGACATCGAATATGTGTCGATGGACCTTTACGCTGCCGATGTGCTGGTGCGCGCAGATGTCGGTTGGTTGCCATTTGCTTCTCATGCGTTCGACTTTATCTATTGTAGCCATGTTCTCGAGCATATTCCCGATGATCGCGCTGCGATGCGGGAATTGCAACGAGTGCTGCGCCCTGGCGGCGTGGCGCTGGTGCTCGTTCCGGTGTGGGGTAAGCCGACATTTGAAGACCCGGGCGTGACCGATCCGGTCGAGCGGGAGCGTTTGTTCGGTCAGTTTGATCATGTGCGCTGGTATGGGTTCGACATCGTTGATCGTCTGACGGACTCAGGCTTTGCTGTTCAGGTGATACGCGCCGGTGATGTGGCGGATGTTCGAGCGATCAATCGTTTCGGTCTCGATCAGGCGGATGTGCTCTTTGGCTGCACAAAGCCGGCGAGATGACGGCATCGAGTCTGCGCATACGATGATTCCGTCGGTCGACGTATCGGCGCGCGCCCTCTGGCATGCGCGCTGCGCCCGGCGGCTGAAGCTGCAGGCTACAGGTGCGACGCCTGCCTGCGCAGGCTATCCCGGATTCATAAGCCCTCGCGGAGGACGCGGTTCGACCGTGCTCACCGCACGCGAAAGCCCCGCCGGGGCTGCGGATGCCACCAATGCACAGCCATGCGTCCACGACTGACAACGCATGTCGTAGATCGTTACGCCTTGCGAACCGGGTGCGCGAATATCTTGTCTGACTGACCGCAAGTTAGTAGAAGAACCTGGATCGCTTATAGGGCATTCCTTTCGGGCGTGGCCCGACCACACCCGAACGCCTGTATCAAGCCATTGTGTGTCGCTGTGACACATCCACTCTTCGCACTTCCCTTTCTCACGCAAACAGGGTGTGTTGCAGGGACACACCCGGTACAGCGCCTACGCTATCGGGTGTGTCGTTGCGCCCCATCCATTGCCGCTCCTGCTGACGGTCAGGACCGCGCCATCAATTCTCGCTGCATCACCCCATTGTCCGGCAGCAGGCGGCGTTCGCCCTGTTGTGGTCAAACAAACGATGCTGCTCGGATGTTGGCGCCCTGCTGTTCAAACGCGACAGCGCCGTTCGTGCCGCTGCGCGACCACGGGCGCGCTTCGTGGCGCCTGTCGTCGCACAGCAGCGGTCCGACCAATCGTGTCCATGACCGAATCGATTCAGGTGATGGGCAGTCAAGGATCCGGCCGTCGTACCGGCGGTGCGCCCGCACGTGTGGACGGAGCGCCGTCCCTCGCTCACCGCCGCACCCCCCACAGCCGCACCGTCCCGTCTACCGCCACCGACGCGAGGGTCGCGCCGTTGGGTGCGAAGGCCACACTCGTCACGCTATCGGTATGCCCCTCGAGGGTGTGCAGCAGCGTTCCGTCTGCCACCTGCCACAGCCGCACCGTCCCGTCGCCTGACCCCGAGGCGAGGGTCGCGCCGTCAGGCGCGAAGACCGCGCTCGTCGCTCCGGCGGACATGGACATACCCGCAGGCGGGGTTGTCTCAACGATAACACCGTCAGGCCCGATGATCCTCATCACGTTACCGGTATGCCCCGCAAGGGTGCGCAGCGGCGTCCCGTCCGCCGTCCGCCACAGCTGCACCGCTCCCTCCGATCTGGCTGCGAGGGTCGTGCCGTCGGGCGCGAAGACCACGCTCGTCCAAATGGCATGCCCCGCAAGGGTGCGCAACAGCGTTCCGTCCGCCGTCCGCCACAGCCGCACCGTCCCGTCCGCCGATCCCGAGGCGAGGGTCGCGCCGTCGGGCGCGAAGGCCACGCTCGTCACCGGCTGGTCGGTCGGCAGGAAGCGCACCTCGTCGAAGGTCGCCGTATTGTAGAGGCACACCCCTATTGTCGTCCCCACTGCGAGGGCGGACCCGTCCGGCGCGTAGGCGATGGCCTGCACCCGGCCTTTGCCCCAGCGTGCCAGGAGCGTCACGCGGTCGGCCGTTTGGGGCGAGATGACTGCGACCGGCGGCGGCACGGGCGTCCCGGAGAGTGTCGGGGCGTCAGCCGACGAGGCCGGGATCGCCTGACACGCCTGGCCGAGCCACGCGCCTACGAGGAGGGCGATAAAGAGCAGGAGGGTGCGCTCCCGGCGTCGAACGGTCGGCGCGCGCAAGGGCGCCGTTGGCAGCAGGGGAAGAAGCGCAAGCCAGGCGCGCCCCTGCTATGGTTGGCGCTCCTCCGTCAGGTCCGGCTTCGCCATCACTGCCGCCGCGACCGACCGGCTCATCTGCGGCGACGGTCCGGCACGCCGCTGCGCCGCCGCCTCGCCGGAGACGGCGGTCGCGGCGTTCCCCCGTCCCTCATCCTGCTCTGGCGGCGCACAGTCAGGGGTTCCAATGCGCGTATGCGATCCAACTGCCTTGTGCTGGACACACTCCGATGGGACGTCCTCGATGACAACCGAGCGATTCAGACGGGCGTCTTTCCCTGGATGTGTGATGCCGACACCGCCCTGACCGAGCGCCGTAGCGACGACTTGACCGCTGCCGTAGAAGCAGGCGCCAGACGGAAGGATGGGAGCGACGGAGGCGCTGCGCACCGTCGGCGCCAGGCGGTGTCGGGTGCACCGACAGTGCCGCAGGTCGGATCATACTTCATAGACTTCCTCCATTGGGTATGCTAGAGCCATCCAAGAACAAGCGTACACGGCGCGCGCCCGCCGTATGTGGCAAGCGCGACGCCCCTACGTCGCCGACGGACTGCCTGCAGGCGGTGCGCCGGGGCGGGTTGCGCAGGACGGATGAACGGCGGCGTGTTGACGGTCGGTCACCAGTTGGGGCATACACCGATCGGCGGCTGTTCGTCCGACCGGACTTGTACACAGATCGCCTTCCTGTCGCCAGACGGTCGCGCCCGCTGCGCCTGCGCTCGCAGCGGTGTTTGTGAGACTATTGTACTGTAGCAGGCATCGACTGGCAAGACACGCCGCGTGTGGTGGTGAGGGGAATGGCGCCCCGCCCGCGCCGCTGTCTAGACATCCAGACAGTCGTGATGCATCTCAACCATCTCCCGCCGCGTCGTGCCGCCGCGCCCGCACTTCGACCCGCGCAGCGCGCCGAAACCGGCGGCGCAGGCGACGCCTGACCCGCACACGGGCGCGGCGCAGGGACGCCGCTCGTAGCGGCGACGTGCAGCGCCAAACAAAGCCGGTCCAGGAGCGAGTTGCGCCCCCGAACCTGAACGCGCCGCGATCCTGGCGGCGCTCAGCGCACGACCAGCGGCAGGAAGACGGAAACATTGGCGGCCTCCCAGCGCGCCACATAGTCGGCTGCGGGGATGCCGTCGGCGTTCCTGAAGGCGCCGCCGACGTAGACGTCATTCCCGCTCACCGCCAGGGCGAAGACCCCACCGTTCAGCGCGCCGTCGCCGCCGCTGCCACCGAGGGCGCGCCAGGCGCTGCCGTCCCAGCGCGCCACATAGTCGGCTGCGGGGATGCCGTCGGCGTTCCTGAAGGCGCCGCCGACGTAGACGTCATTCCCGCTCACCGCCAGGGCGGAGACCCAATCGTTCAGCGCGCCGTTCGGACCGGATCCCAGGTTGTTCCAGCGGGGGGCGCCGCTCTGCGGGGCGAAGACGGGACCGCGTTCCGGGTCGAGCGTGACCTGCCAGCCGCTGACGTCCAGCGCGCCGCTGAACGTCCCGTCCAGCCGCAGCGTGCCGTCCGGGTTTAGCAAGGCATCCGGCGGCGTGGACGCCGCCGGCGCCGCCGTCGGCTGCGGCGGCGCCGGCCAGAGCGAGCAGCATACCGAGCAGCATGAGGGTGATGGTCCAGGTGCGGGTGCGCATACGGTGATGTTCTCCTTTCTGTGATGTTGAATACATGTGGACGAGCAACGACCGGCGCCGACAAGACGGAGACCTGCACTCACGCACCATGCGGGCGTCGGAGACGGCGCGTGCGAGATAATGATGGCGCAACGCGCCTCCTTCACGGTCGTGACTGTTCCCCGCTCCGTCGGTCGGCGGCGCGCCTGCCGTCGCCAGGCGTCGTGACCGCGCCGATGGGGTCGTCAGGCAGTGGTAATGGCGCCATGACGTGTTACAAACGTATCCCGACGTGCGGGTGATATGCGGCAATGCCGGAGATCTGCGGAGGGGGAGGGAAAGCCGGCGCCGCTCGCTGCCGGAACCCGCATGCGGCGTAACGCGCGGTCCGTTTCCAACCCCGGCGGGGCGGCGCCGGGCGTCTTTCTTGTGCATCTTCCGACGCGGGCGCCGGAGCGTGGCGGATGGAACGCGCTTGCGGGCAACGAGGGTTCCTTCACAATACGCTGGCGCGCCGCGCTGCCGCATACCCCGCTGCGCACCGTCTGTGGGCGTCCTGTGCCGCATGCCCACGGCGCATGCCCGCTGTCTGGACATCCAGCCAATCGTGTGTTCCTTCACCATCCCCCGCTGCGCCGTTGCGACCGCATGACGAGGGTGGCGGGGCAGGCGTTGATTGCTGGCGCTTCGTCTCGCATCCACGCGGTTCTCACACGAAATAGCGGTCAGTCAGACACGATGTTCGAGGGTTCGGTTCGCAAGGCGCAACGGTCAACACACACCGGCGTCCTGCCGCGCGCCAGCGGTATGGTCCAAATACCCGATTGGGCGGGCGAAGGCACTGCCTTCGCTTACCCAACGCCAGCCGGCTATGTGGAGGTGATTGGCCCAGGGATCGACAGGGTTCTTGCTGTCCTTGTCGCTTTGTGTCACATCTTTTGCGAGGTCTCTCCGGCTTGCGTCACCCGTTGAAACGTAGGGCGGAATGAATTCCGCCCTACGTATATTGCAAGGTTTTTCTGGCTCGTGTCACCCATTCTGCCGATCATCTCTCGTTGGAAGCGGTCGATCCGCGCGGCGACTGCGGGATGTTATTTCCGCTCGGTGGTCTTGCCTCCCTATGGACGGTCAACCTCCTCGAGGCGGAGCGAGAGCACCCGTGATGCGCCATCGTCGCCCATGGTGACGCCGTAGATTGTATCAGCCACCTCAATTGTGCCACGGTTGTGGGTGACGACGATAAACTGCGTCTTTTCGCTCAGTTCGGTAAGCGCGTCGCGGAAGCGCCCGACATTCGCCTCATCGAGCGCGGCATCGACCTCATCGAGGACGCAGAACGGCGTCGGGTTCGCCTTCAAAATGGCGAAGAGCAGCGCCGCAGCGGTCAATGCGCGTTCTCCGCCCGACAGTAGCGCCAGGTGTTGCTGCCGCTTCCCCGGCGGCCGGGCGATGATGTCAACGCCGAGTGAGGCGATGCCTGGCGGTTGGACGCCATTCTGATCGTGGTCATCGTTGTCGTTGTCGTTGATCAAGACCAGGCGCGCTTCGCCGCCGCCGAACAACCGGGCGAAACTACGCTCGAATTCGGCGGCGACGACGCGGAATGTCGTCTCGAAGCGGGTGCGCATGGCATGGTCCAGTTCGACGATCAACTCGTTGAGGGTTGCCGATGCAGCGCGGAGATCGTTCATCTGATTGCTCAGGAACTCGTAGCGCGCTGCGGCTTCATCGTACTCTTCGAGCGCCAGTGGATTGATCATTCCCAGCCGGGAAATGCGCTGCTTCAGTTCGACAATACGCTGATGCAACGTGTCCGGGTCGCCGTCCGGCAGATTATCGGCATGGGATTGGGTGACGGCTTCGATATCGATGCCGTCGCCGGCGGCGCGCTCCCATAGCGTTTCCAGGCGATCCCGCGCGCGCTGCGCCTCGATTGTTGCCCGGTTGTACGCTGATTCTGCATCGATCAGGGCGCCGGTCAGACTCTGCGTGTGCGCTTCGCTCGCTTCACGCTGCTGTTCCAGCACGTGCAACTCCGCTTCAGCGGGATCGATGCAAGCGCGGAGCGCATCGATCTGTTCCAGCAGCGCCTGATGACGGTCGGCCATACGAGTCAGTTCGCGCGCCAGCGTTTCACGTTCGTGCTGGAGGCGCTCAATGCGTTCCAGCAGCGTCCGGTGTTGTTCGTCGATGCGGGCCAGTGCCTGTGCGCCGGTGTGCAGGACGGCGTGCAGGGCGCGCATCTCGCCTTCGGCGTCGGCGCGGCGCGCGCGCAGTTCTGCCAGCGTTTCGTCGGCGGCAGCGTCTTCCGTGTGCTGCGCTGCGTCCTGCGCCTGCAACTGATCGATCTGCGCGCGCGCCGCGACTTCGCGCTGCGTCAGGTCTTCCTGTTCGGCGATCACAGATTGGAGACGGTTGTGAAGCGCGATGAGTTCGGCGTCGATCTGTTCGATGCGCCGCTGCTGGATGAGGCATTCCGACTCGGCGCGGTCCACGGCGCGCTGCGCCTGGGTCGCAGTGACGCGCGCCTGGTCGAGGTTGCGCTGGACCTGACGCTGGTGACGTTCCGCTTCGCGCGCCGTCTGTTCGGCAGCGGTATGCGCTTCACCGGCGGCGACGAACTGTGCGTGCGCCTGTTCGACGGCGCGGGTTGCTGCATCCAGGCGTTCGGGCAGTTCACGGAGTTCGCGTTCGCGCCGCAGCGTTCCGCCCTCCTTCACCGCTGCGCCGCCGGTGACTGCGCCGGCGGCGCTGATCTGCTCCCCCGCTAGGGTCACGATGGTCCATCCGCCGCCGATCCGCTGGAGTTCGCGTCGGGCGACCGCCAGCGTGCGCACGACCAGGGTGCGACCGAGGAGCATGTCGGCGACCGGACGGTGCCGTTCATCGATGTCGATCAGGTCGGATGCCACTCCCAGCACGTCATTGTTCGGATCGAGCGTCCTATGCGCCCGTCTGCCATCGTTGTCGCGCACCCGGATGGTATCGAGCGGAAGGAACGTTGCCCGCCCTTCGCCGCTTCGTTTGAGCGCTCCGATGGCTGCCTCGGCGTCTTCCCAGTGATCGACGACGATGTTTTGCAGGCGTGAACCGAGGGCTGCTTCGATCGCCGTCTCGAGTTCCGCAGGGACGCGCAGCAGGTTGGCGACGAGGGCGAAGCCGGTGCGCCCCTGCGCTTCCGCCCATTGCATGGCGGCGCGCACGCCGGCGAATGTTCCGGCGTAACTGCGATGGAGACGTTGCAATGTTTCGAGGCGCGCTTCCAGATCCATCTGTTGCCGTCGCGCGGCTTCGAGCGCCTCGGCGGCGGCAGTGCGCGTGCGGCGACAGCGTTCGACATCGCCAATCGCCTGTTCGGCGCGGAGTGATGCGCCGGTCAACTCCTGCTCCAGCGCCGCGATCTGCGCGTCCGCCCGATTGCTTTCAGCGCGGCGCGCAGCCAGCGCTTCCTGCGCAATGGCCAGCGACTCCTCGGCAGCCAGACGCTCGTGTGACAGGCGTTCGCGTTGCTCGTGGATCTGCGCTATCTGGCGCCGGGTTGCGTTGAGCGCCGCCTGGACCTCCATCAGAGTGCGGCGCGCCTCGTCGAGCGCCTGGCGCAGTGTGGCGCGCTCCTTGATCCGTTCCGCGCGACGCGCTTCGTGCGCGGCGTATTCCTGCCGCCATTGTTCGAGACGTTGTTCGGCGCCGGCGAGTTGTGCCGCCGCAGTTTCCTGTTCTGCGCGTTGGGTGGCGCGCTGATGGTCGAGGTCGCGCAGGGTGCGCTCGTGGTCCTCAATCTGGCGCGTCAATGCCGCGTGTCGTTCATGACCGACCGCAAGCGCGCGCTGGACTGCTTCGGCGTCGGCATGGAGCGTGCCGCTTTCAGTATGAAGCGCGCTTATGCGTGCGCGAATAGTGTGGATCTGCTCGCGGACGTGTTGCAGTGTCGCGGAGGCGGCGGCAACCTCCCTCTGGCGCGCGGCGAGCGCATCTGCCAGCGTCTGAACGGATTGTTCGGCAGTGGCGCATTCAGCCCGGGCAGTACGCCACAGATGAGCATAGTACACGCCGAGCAGCGCGTGCAATTCGGCGGTCAGGTCGCGATGGGAGCGGGCAAGCGTCGCCTGACGCTTCAGCGAGCGGAGACGTGGTTCAAGTTCTGTCAGAATATCAGCGCAGCGCGCGACATTGGCGTTCGTCTCACGCAGGCGACGTTCCGCATCGATGCAGCGTTGCTCATAGACGCTAATCGCTGCTGCATCTTCGAAGAGGCGCCGGCGCTCCAGGGGGCGGAGATTGAGCGCTGCATCGACCAGCCCCTGATTGATGACGGCATACGCGCCACTGATCGGCGCTGCGACTTCCTGCACATCGCGCAGCCGGACGCGCTGGCGGTTGATGAAGTACTCATTATCGCCGGCGCGCGTTGCCCGGCGGGTAATCGTCACTTCGCCGTAGGGCGCGGGCAGCAGGCGATCACTGTTATCAATTGTCAGCGAAACTTCAGCGAAGCCGGCGGGCGCGCGCCGCCCACCGCCGCTGAAGATCAGGTCTTCGGTGCGTTTACAGCGGAGCGTACCGGGATGCTGTTCGCCGAGCACCCAGCGGATGGCATCGACGAGGTTCGACTTGCCGCTGCCGTTAGGACCGACGACAGCGGTGACGCCGGGCTGGAACTCAAAGAGCGTATGCCCGGCAAATGTTTTGAACCCCTGGATTTCGAGACGACGCAGATACATTGGTTTCGCTGCAAGCGCAAAATTGGGATGCTATTATAGCATCATGACTCTTGACAATCCGTTCATCTTGACAGAAGATGTACCCGCAGAGTAATATAACATGTACTCAACCACACGTTAGCGCATGTTTGAGCCCGTGGCGACAGCCCGGCAGAGGGCTGTAGCATGCTGCACCTTTACAACTGAGCAGGAGGATGTTGTGCAATGGCTCGTATGGGCCTTGCCGGCGCTATTCATCGGACTTGCGATTGGCGCCGGCATAGGCATTCTTATCTACAAAAACAGTGTTCAGAGCCAGATTCGGCAGATCGAGGCAGAAGCCCGACTGCAATTGGAAGCGACGCGATCTGAGCAAAAAGATCTCATTCTGCGCGCGACCGATGAAGCGCTCCGGCTTCGCACCGAAGCCGAGGCGCAGATACGCGAAGCGCGTGCTGCGCTGACGAAGCAGGAGGAACGGCTGCAACGGAAGGAAGAAAATCTCGACCGCAAGATCGAGGGGCTTGAGCGACGCGAACGGCAACTCCAGCAACGTGAGCGTCAGATGGAACAACTCCACCAGGAGGCCGAACAACTGCGGCAGCAACAACGCGCGGAGCTTGAGCGCATTTCCGCATTGAACCAGGAAGAAGCCCGCGCCATTATTCTGAAACGCGTTGAGGATAAGACGCGTGACGAAGCGGCGCGTCGCATTCGTGAAATTGAAAAGAACATGCACGAAGAGGCGGACAAACTGGCGCGGAAAGTGATCAGCATGGCTATTCAGCGGTGTGCATCGGAGTATGTGGCTGAAGTGACCGTTTCGACGGTGGCGCTCCCAAGCGAGGAGTTGAAGGGGCGAATCATCGGGCGTGAAGGGCGAAACATTCGTGCATTCGAGCAGTTGACCGGGGTTGATATTATTGTCGATGACACTCCAGAAGCAGTCACGCTTTCGTGCCACGATCCGGTGCGGCGGGAAGTGGCGCGCCTGGCGCTGATCAAGTTGCTCAAGGATGGACGCATCCATCCAACGCGCATCGAAGAAGTCGTCAACAAAACGCAGCAGGAAGTCGATCAGATTATGCGCGAAGAGGGCGAACGGGTCGCCTACGAAGCGAATGTCCAGGGCTTGCACCCTGATCTGATTAAACTGCTGGGGCGGCTGAAATATCGGACGAGTTACGGGCAGAACGTACTGCAGCATTCGCTGGAGTGCGCGCTGCTTGCGGCGCATATTGCCGCTGAGATCGGTGCGAACATCAATGTGGCGAAAACTGCCGCGTTGCTGCATGACATCGGGAAAGCAGTCGACCACGAAGTGCAGGGACCGCACGCATTGATCGGTGCTGAGATTGCGCGTCGCCTTGGGAAATCGCCGGCGATCGTTCACGCGATTGCCGCGCATCATAACGATGAAGAACCCCAAACGGTCGAAGCCTGGCTGGTCCAGGCTGTCGACGCCATCTCCGGCGGGCGCCCCGGAGCGCGCCGCGAGACGCTCGACCTGTATATCAAACGCCTCGAAGCGCTTGAGACAGTGGCGACGTCATTTTCCGGCGTTCAACGCGCCTTTGCTGTTCAGGCCGGACGCGAGGTTCGGGTGATGGTGCAGCCTGACGCCATCGATGATCTCGGCAGTATTCATCTTGCCCGTGATGTTGCCAAGAAGATCGAGGAAAGTTTGCAGTATCCCGGGCAGATTAAGGTGACGGTCATTCGCGAGACGCGCGCAGTCGATTATGCGCGCTGATCGCAACGGCAGAGGCGGTCGAACGCCTCGCGGCAGGAACGGCCCCGCTACGCTGCCCTGCCGCACGGTCTCTCCGTAGCTGCTGCGAGGCGCCGCCGTATGGCGCGCGTCTCGCACAGCGACGCTTCTGGTTCAACGGCATTGCAAGTCACCAGCCGGCGCATCGGGCCGGCGCCCAACCCATTCGGAGGAGGCACGTATGGCAAGCAATCTTTCGCACTCCACACCCGTCACTCGCGCCGTTGGCGCACCTGGCGCCGACGTGGTTGAACGACAGAGCGCTGAGGTTCTGAAGGTTTCGACTCGCTCACGCCCCAGCGCCGTCGCCGGCGCTATTGCCGGCGTCATTCGCGATAGCGGTGTGGCAGAGGTGCAGTCGATTGGGGCAGGTGCAACCAATCAGGCGATCAAGGCGGTAGCGATCGCGCGCAGTTATCTCAGTGAAGAAGGCATTGACATTGTTTGTACCCCTTCGTTCATTGATGTCGCTATCGACGACGAAGAGCGCACGGCGATCCGCCTGCTGGTTGAACGGCGATAGAGGAAGACGTTGCCGGATGAGGGTGGTCGTGCCGCAGCCACGACCACCTTTTTGTTGAGACGTTGCACTGCAACGTCTCTTCTACGGCGTGATACGCCGTGCCAGGCGTTCTTGCGGCAGCAATGCGTGGTAGATGAAGGCATGCAACGGCGTCGGCACGCCCGCCGCCGCTCCCAGGCGTACAACAGCGCCATTCTGTGCATCGAGTTCTGAGGGACGGCCCGCCATAATGTCGCGTTGCATGGAGGCGGTCGTTTCGTAGGGCAGGCTGTCGAGTTGCGCCAGCGCAGCGGTGACAGCGCTTTCGTCCAGGGCAATGCCGCGCGCCTGCGCAACGGCTACGATTTCGCGCATGCCCTGGGCGAACAGCGGGCGCGTTTCTGGAAGTTCGCGCAGTAACCCCATTGGCGCTCTTGTGACCGCTCCCAAGCCGCTGGTGGTCGCTCCAAACACGAATTTGCGCCAGACTTCTGCGTCGATGTCTGCCGGGATCGTGACGCGCACTCCGGCGCGCTCCAGCCAGTCGCGCAGCGCTTCGACCCGCGTTGTGCGGCGGTTGTCGCGTTCGCCGAAGACGATGAGCGGGTGTATCCCGGAATGCCGTACTACACCCGGTGCGATCCGCGCTACGAAAATGTAACAGATGCCGTTCAGGGCATGCGCCGCTCCCAACGCCTGCGCCAGTCGGTCCGAGGCTTCGACGCCGTTGAGCAATGGCACAACGCCGGTTTCTGGTCCGATGAGCGGGCGCATCTGCATGATCGCGTCGTCGAGTTGCCAGGTTTTGGTGGCAACCAGTGCCATATCGACCGGTCCTACACTCGAGGGATCGTCGGTTGCCTGCACGGCTGCGATCCAGGCATCGCCGACGATGCTTTCGATCTGAAGTCCGCGTTCGCGCAATGCGGCCAGGTTGTCGCCGCGCGCAATGAAGGTCACGTCGGCGCCCGCCTGTGCCAGCCGCCCGCCGAAATATCCGCCTACTCCGCCAACGCCAACGATTGCGATACGCATGGTATGCTCCTGGAGAACTGAGAACCGAGAACTGAGAACTGATGCCAATACGCGGTCATTTGGACAATAACGGTGGTTGAGACATCATCCGGTATCGTCCGGTCAAGCCCGCGCTGGCGGGCCTGGCAACTGTAGCCGGCGGCTTCAGCCGGGCGAGAGCTGGCGCGGCGCGTGCCTGCTGAAGCCCGCCCTACGCTGGCGTGGCGCATGCCCAGTGAAGCCCGCGCTGGCGGGCCTGGCGCTCGTAGGCGGACTGCCAACGCGGTAGATCGTTACGCCTTGCGCACCGGGCGCCCGAACATCTTGTCTGCCCGATCGTCGCCTGGATGAGAACTGAGAACCGACTTCGCACCTTCCGATTTTTGCGCCTGCCCCCTTCGCGCCCGCCATGTTCAACGTACAACGTTCCTATCCTTCAACCCGTAACCTCTCACCGTTCGCCTCTCGCCTCTCACCCTCTCGAATCGCCTGCTCCAATAGCGCTTGCATGCGGGCATAGTGTGATCCCTGCCAGTAGATCTTGCCACACGCCGTACAGCGACGGAAGGTGTCGAAGTACTGGCGGGTCTTTGGTTCGAGCAGGTGTTCGATCTCTGCTTTGCTGACCGGCGTGGTCAGACTGTTGCAACGCATGCAGCGCTGGAAGACCGTCAGCGCCGGCGCGAGGTTGAACCGCCGCATAACCTCGACAATCTGGCGTGACGGGATGATTTCGCGCACGAATGCGCCATATACCACCATGCTGCGTTTGAGCAGTCCCAGGTCGCGGGTCAGCAGAATGCGCTGTTCGTCGTGCGCCAGCCGCGCCAGGTCGGCGTCGTCTGCGTGGTTCTGGTAGAGACAGTCGTAGCCGAGCATGCGCAGGTAAGCGGTCAGTCGTCCCAGGTGGGTGTCGAGCACGAAGCGCTTGTCGTCGAGCGGCGGGCGCAGGGCGATGTGCGCTTCCGGCGCCGACGCAATCGGGAAGGCTTCGATAGCGTACCCTGGTTGCACCAGCTCATCGAAATCGACCGGGTGACCATCGACGAACAACGCGCCGATCTCGGGATGCGGCACACCGCATGTTTCGATCAGGTTCTTGACCGTTTCACGCCCTCGGCATGGGCGGACAAACCACGTGTTGCGCCAATTGAGCGGCAGAAAGTCGTTCAGGTCGCCGTGCACCCGGATCAGCGCCTGACCGGCTTGTGGTGCTGGGTAAGGCTTCATTGCGCGCGTACCGTGTGTGTTCGTTTCCGCCAGAGTGCGATCAAGATCATAACCAGACCGACAACCTGCGCCACGCGCACGCCGCCGCCGACGACCAGCGAGTCGATGCGCAACGCTTCCAGCAGGAGCAGTGCGCTGCCCTGCAACACCAGGTACACGGTTGCAAGCGTGCCCGGTTGCGCGGAGAGACGGGCGATCCATGCCAGCGCTCCCCATGTCGCCAGGGCTGCCAGAAGATAGTAGAGCGCGACAGGATGCCGGAGCGCGCCGAAGAGTGGCACTGCCCACGGCAGGGCGGCCGGCGCGCCGAGGGCTTCGCCGCTGAGCAGCAGACCGAGCGATGCGATGGCCTGTGCCGGGGGCAGCGCCAGGGCTGCGGCGTCTGCCAGTGGCGTTGCAGTATCGTCCATGCGTCGCAGCCGCAGGTACGCATACCCGGCGAGGGCGCCGCCGATCAGCGCGCCGGGCCACGCCAGGTCTCCCAGGCGGATCGCCAGAAACAGCCCCGGCGACCGACCGTACATATCCCAGTTGAATAGACCATACCACAATCGTGCACCGACGGCTGCGCCTGCCAGCGCGAAGGGCGCACAACGACTGGCGCGATGCTCGAGCGCTTCGCCGCCGCGCCGACGCGCGACACGCTCGAATTGCGCATGCCCGACGAAGATGGCAATCACCAGCAGCAGCGCGCCACTGCCAAGGTTGAGCGGTCCCAGTTCAATAATTGGAAGCATATTTACGGATTTTCAGCAACCAGTTGCTCGACCGTGCCCTCAATCATACCACGCGACATCGGTCCGCGGTAAACGGCGCGAATGATCCCCCGGCGATCGACGAAGAAACTGGAGGGGAGCGCCCGCGCCTGATAGGCGACGCTGACGCGAGCATCACTGTCGAGCAATGCTGGAAACGTCAGGCGCTGGTCGTGCATGTACTGCACAACGGTTGCGCTATCTTCCTGTTGATTGACCGCCAGCACAGTGAAGCCTTGATCGCGGAAACGTTCGTAGGCTTGCTGTATCGCGGGCATTTCAGCGCGACATGGGGGGCACCACGTCGCCCAGAGATTGATCAGGACGACCTGACCGCGCAGGTCGCTGAGCGCAATCTGCGATCCGTCGACGGCGGTCAGTGCGAACTCAGGCGCCGGATGACCGACGAGCGGGGCGGGTTGCGCGGCTGTCAGTTCGGAGACGAGAGGCATTGCGACAGCGCCGGAGGTCGCACGTGTCATCCAGATGAATGCACTGCCGAGCAGCAGCGTTGCGACCAACGCCAGATCCCAGATATTGCGAGAGAATGTCACAGAAATGCTCCATCTTCCGCATTGCTTGCGTATCGCAGGCATCGCGTGCTACAATACCACACAGTATAGCGTCATGATACGCCTTTTTAGATGCCCGTTCCATCTGTTATCACGATCGATGGTCCTGCTGGCGCAGGGAAGAGTACGCTTGGCGAGTTGCTTGCTAGGCGATTGGGGTACCTCTTCTTTGATACAGGGGTTATGTATCGCGCGCTGGCGTGGGCGGTTCTGCGCAGCGCCATCGATCCGGAGGACGGCAAGGCAGTTGCAGCGCTGGCGCACAATCTCGATATTCAGGTGTTGCCCCCCGGCGACGCGACCGATGGGAGACCATACACCGTGCTGGTCGATGGCGTCGATGTCACCTGGGAATTGCGGCATCCCAATGTCGAGCGCATCGTATCGATCACGGCGCGTCACCCGGCTGCGCGTGACATTATGCGCGCACAGCAGCGCGCTATTGGTTGCCGCGGGCGGGTAGTAATGGTCGGGCGCGACATTGGGAGCGTCGTTATGCCGGATGCGCCGCTCAAAATCTACCTGGACGCATCGCTCGACGAGCGCGCCCGCCGCCGCACCCACGAGATTCAGCGTCGCAGCGGCAGCGCCGATCTCCAGCATGTCCTCAACGACATTATCCGTCGTGATAGCCTGGATCGCCACGTGAGCGCACCAGCCGCCGATGCCTGTGTCATTTTCAGTGATGGGTTGTCGCCCGAACAGGTGGTCGCTCTCGTTATTGACCGCATTGATGATGGCGTAGGCGACTCGCAGGATACAAGCGCGTATGAGCGAGCCAAAAATCCCGATTCCGCTCGAACTTGAGCCGGATGAGAAAGTTATCCTGGTCGGAAAGCGGCACTGGATCGAGTTGCTGCAATCCGGTTTCGTCTTCCTGGTCATCGGTGTCATTACTGCGGCGATCGCGCTGTTTCGCGCAGCCGGCGGCGCGTTGTTGATCATGCGCGAAGGGGTCGCCCGTCCGCTGACCGATCCCGTCAATATTGCGCTCTTCACGCTGCTGCTCATTCTCGTGGCGCTCTGGGCGCGCGGCGAGTCGAAGAAGCAACGGCGCAAGGATACTCCGTGGCGCAACCCGGATGCCTTGTACCTGTTAGCGATCTTCGTGCTCGGGCTGGCGATCTGGTTTCGTTCTGTCGGCGGCGAATTGATCGTCATCGATCCGACCTACTCGCGCGCCGGTGATGTGATCAATATTGTGCTGAGCGTGACAACGTTGCTGATGCTGGCTGCGGTGGCCTACCTCTACAATGACTGGCGCAATGATGTGCTGATCGTTACCAACAGGCGCGTGATTTATGATGAAGAAACCATGTTCATTCGCCACGTGCGGCAGCAAATCCTCATCGATGACATTCAGCAGGTCAATGTGCGCGCCGATACATATCAGGCGACGTTGTTCGGGTATGGCAAAATCATTATTCGTTCGTTCAGCCCGCGCACGCTCGAGTTCGACTTTGCCGCAAAGCCGCGGGATATTGAAAAAGCGATCATGGATCAGGTGCGCAACCTGCGCCGCCGCCAGGAGCCTGATCTGCTGCGCGCTCTGATCGAGGATCAGGTGTACGGCAATAAGCAGCCGCAGATCTCATCGCCCTCGGTTCAGGTGCGCACGCAGCGCTTTCCCATTCCGGCGCTTTACCCGCCGAACCCTGAGATCTTTCCTGATCGCATCGTCTGGCGCCCGTCCTGGGTGTATGTCCTGGTCCAGTTGTTTCGCCCGTTAAGCGGGTTTGCGCTGACGATGTTCGTGCTTGCCGTGCTGGTGCAGTTCAATCTGATCGATGACGTGGCAGTGACGTTGCTCGTTTTTGCGGCGCTCCTGTCGTTTGGCGCCTGGGGCTGGTGGATCCGTGAGGCGCTGATCCTCGACAGCTACATTCTGACCCGTACCGACATTATCGATATTGATCGTCGCCCGTTGGGACCAGAGAATTCGCGCCGCGCGCAACTCTCCGCCATTCAGAACATTTCGTTCGATGTCAGTTTTGTCGAACGACTCCTGGGGCTTGGCACCGTTGTCATCGAGACCGGCGGCGCAGCCGGAGGAAAGTTCACCTTCGATCACGTGCCGGATCCGCGTGGCGTTCAGGCGACAATCAATGATTACCTTACCGACTTTCGCAAACACGAGAAAGAGCGTCAGTTGCGGGACACGCTGACATTGCTGAAACAGTACGATCTCGTCCAGCGTGAGCATGGAGAGAAGATGGACCGCGCCAGTTTCGAGAAGGCGGTCGAAGAGTTGATTGGGCGCTCCCTCAGTAAGCAGTCGCCGGAGAATAACCGGTCAATGTCGCCCAATGGCGTCGCAGACGCCAGGACCGAAGTCGAGACTCATCTGCGGCGAATGGCGCGCCTGGCGCGTCGGCGTGCGGCGATCCGCGCGTTGCGTGAACGCATGCGTCGCCATAACCACGAACAACCTTCGTAATCGCTTCGAGAAGGATACACAATGGTGCGTCTGCCCGCTGTCTTGGTCGCTCTGATCTGCATCGCGCTGGCAGGACCGGTCGCTGCGCAGGAACAGGGCTTTGGCGTGACGCTGACGCTGCGCCCGGGATATGATGGGGCGTATCGTCTGGGTGAATGGTTCCCCGTAGTGGTCGAGATTGCCAACGATGGGCGCGATCTGATCGGTGTGCTCGAGTGGAGTTTTCCCGGTGCGCCAGGTCAACCGGTGTTCCGGCGCGCGATCGATCTGCCACGCGGATCGCGAAAGCGCATCTCGCTCGATGTGTTCAATCAAGGGTTTGCGCGCAACGGCACGGTCCGTCTGATCGAGAATGGCAATGTCGTGCTCGAGCAGAGCATCGGCATCGAGGCGATCGAAATAGATCGTTTCCTGGTGGTCGTGGTAGGGTCCGATCCGACTGTGCTGACCAGTCTGAGCGCTATGTCGATCGGTGGCGCCAGCGGGACTGTGGTGCGCCACATGTCGCCGGACGATCTTCCTTCGCATGCGCTTGTTCTGCGCGGCGTCAATGCGCTGTTCCTTCACGATGTGGACACTGCCGCTCTTTCACCGGAACAGCGCGCTGCGCTCCGCGATTGGGTCGCCTTTGGCGGGCAACTCGTCGTTGGCGGCGGGATCAATGGCGAGCGTTCGGCAGCCGGTCTGACTGACATACTGCCGGTCGAAACGACGCGCACCATCGAGCAGGGCGCTCTGTCACCGCTCGAGCAGTTTGTCGGTTCACCCCCAACGCCGCCAACCGGTCCGGTGCTGGTGGTGCGCCCGCGTCCTGGCGCGGAGGCATTGCCTCCCGATACGCCGCTGATCTACCGCAGCCGTATCGGTAATGGCATCGTGGCGTTCAGCGCCTTCGATCTGGCGCTGCTGCGCGGTTGGGCGGATGAACCGAATCTCTGGTCGCGGGTCATCCAACCCGTGCCGCTGTTCATTCCGGGGTTCGATGCGCGGGTGAACCGGATCAGCCTGATGCAGGATGCGCTCCAGCTTCCGGCGATCCGGCTGCCGTCGGCAACAGCGCTGGCAGCGTTCCTGATCGTGTATATTCTGGTGGTGGGACCGGTGAACTATCTGGCGCTGCGTCGGTTGCGCCGACTCGAGTGGGCCTGGGTGAGTATTCCGCTGACTGTGGTTGTGTTTACGGTCGGCGTCTTTCTGGTCGGTTTCGGATTGCGCGGCGGGCAGGAGCGACTGCTTCAGTTGTCCATCATGCAGGGCGTAGAGGGTGAGCCGCGTGGCATAGCAACGGCATACCTGGCGCTGTTCTCGCCGATCCGGGGCAGTTATACGTTGCGTTTCCCTGCCGATCATCTGGTGAGCGAAACGCGCGGCTTCGATGACTTCACCTCCCGTTCCATCGTGGCAATGAGCGATGATACGGGCGTTACCGTCCCCGATCTGTTGATCGATGTCGCCTCGGTGCGCACCTTGATTGTTGAAGCGCCGACGACTGCGCCTGTGCGGGTCCAGAGCGTCATTCAATTCGACGGTGATACCCCCGCAGGCGATGTGCGCAATGTTGGTTCAGTGGCGCTCGAACAGGCGATTGTCGTTCATCAGGGAAAATTCCAGGAACTTGGCAATCTCGCGCCTGGCGTCAGCGCCGCCTTCGATTTTAACCGCCCGCGGGGCAGTTTTCCGTTTGGCGTGCCTGTCAGTGATGATCGCATGTTCATTCGACGCCAGGTATTGTTTCGCCTGTTCAATTCCTCCTCTCGCATCGCGCCGGTATCGAACCAATTACCGCTCGACGATAGCGGCGTCTATGTGATTGGCTGGAGCGGATCATCCACTCTGCCGGTCGAGATGAATGGGCGGACGGCAACACAGGAGGGATTGACCCTCTTTGTCATCCGTCTGCGCACACCGTCGTGATTGCTGCATGGCTTCACTCGTAGACAGGGTACGCGCAACGATCCGTCGCCACTGCATGATTGCGCCGGATGCCCCGGTGGTCGTCGCCGTCTCCGGCGGACCGGACTCGCTCTGTCTGCTGGATGTGCTTGCGCGCCTGCGCGTCGATCTGAGGTGCGACCTGCACGTCGTTCATCTCGATCATCGGTTACGCGGCGCAGAAGCGATGGCAGAAGCGACATTCGTGGCGGAAACTGCGGCGCGTCTGCACCTGCCCTGTACCGTCGAAGCGGTCGATGTGCACGCGCTGGCACACGAGCGCCGACTCAATCTGCATGCAGCCGGGCGCCTGGCGCGCTACCGCTTGCTGGCGCGTGTGGCGCTGACGATTGGCGCACAGGCGGTTGCCACTGCACATCACGCCGATGACCAGGCGGAAACGGTGCTGCTGCACCTGGTGCGTGGCGCAGGCGTTGAAGGTCTGCGCGGCATACGTCCGGTCGTGGCCTGGGAAGAATGGAGCACTATCGCTGCCGATCCGTCCCTCTCTTCGCAGGCGGGCGATCTTCGTCCACGCCTCATTCGTCCGCTGCTCGACATAACGCGCGCCGAGATCGAGGCGTACTGCGCCGAATGCGGTCTCACGCCGCGTCGCGATCCCTCGAATGAGGACCGGCGCTACCTGCGGACACGGGTGCGCCAGGATGTTCTTCCGATGCTGACGGCGCTCAACCCGCAGATCGTGGCAGCGCTTGGTCGCACGGCGGCGGATTGCGCCGAGATCACGGATTTCGTCGATCAGGAACTGGATCGCGTGTGGCAGTCGCTGGCGGTTGTGCAGGCGAACTGTGTCGCGTTCAGTGGTCGTCGCTGGTGGGACTTGCACTCTGCATTGCAACACGCAGCGCTGCGTCGCGCGTACACGCTGGTCGGCGGGAGCGATACGCTCGGGCGCGACGATGTGGTGCGCGCCTGCGCGGCTGTTGGGCGCAGGGTGGGAAAACGCATCGAACTGCCCGGCGGCGTCACGCTGGTGACCGGCTACGACGGCGGATTTGCTATCATACGCGGCGAAGCGCTGCCGGAAGAGGGCGTTCGTCTTCCAGTTTCAGAAGCCATCCTGACGGTTCCCGGTCGCGTTGAACTGCACGATGGTCGCGTGCTCTGCGCCGATTATCGCCCGGCGGCGGCGCCGGTGAGCCGCTGGGAAGTCTTTCTCGACGCAGCAGCCTGCCCTCCGTCGCTGATTGTGCGCTGGCGCCGTCCCGGCGACCGCATGCGACCGGAGGGCGGGCGTGGTACTCGCCGCTTGCAGGACATCATGGTCGATGCGCGTGTGCCGCGTATGTTGCGCGACACATGGCCCATTGTGGCGTGCGGCGAACGGATCGTCTGGCTGCCCGGCATCGGCGCAGCAGAGGGGGTCAGCGTCAATGCCGGACAACCGGCGCTTCACCTGTGGATCGAAGGGAGGACCGGCGTGAACGGAGCGACAGGCATTGCCAGGGAGCATTCCATGCACGATGATATGGCAAAAATCTTGATTACGGCAGAGCAGATTCAGGAACGGGTGCGCGCACTCGGTGCGCAGATTACCGCAGACTATCGTCCGTTCGGTGATCTGTTACTGGTAGGGGTGCTGAAAGGGTGCGCTATGTTCATGGTCGATCTAGCGCGCGCCATCGATATGCCGCTGGCGATGGACTTCATCGCTACCTCAAGCTACGGAAAAACGACCGAGTCGAGCGGCGTGGTGCGCATGTTGAAAGATCTGGATACCGATATTGCCGGGCGACACGTGTTGATCGTCGAGGACATCATCGACAGCGGGCTGACGCTGGCATATCTCCGCAGTCATCTGCTGCGGCGCAACCCGGCGAGTCTGCGCATCTGCGCGTTGCTCAATAAGCCGGAACGCCGTCGCGCCGACATTCCGATCGACTACCTGGGATTTGACATTCCGAATGAGTTCGTGGTCGGCTACGGTCTCGATTTCGCTGAAAAGTACCGCAATCTGCCGTACATCGGCGTGCTGCACGAACGTATCTACCATACAACGGCGTAACTGTATCGCAAGGAGGCGACCCTCATGACACACCCGAACCCGCAAACGATGGGGCAGCAATTCGGCAGGCGTTCCTGGGCGGAACCATGGAAGATCAAGATGGTCGAGCCGCTGCGGGTCACCACCCGCGAGGAGCGCGAGCGCGCGCTGATGGAAGCCGGGTACAACACCTTTCTCCTCCGCTCCGAGGATGTGTACATCGATCTGCTGACCGACAGCGGCACCAACGCTATGAGCGACCGCCAGTGGGCGGCACTCATGCTCGGTGACGAGGCGTATGCCGGCAGTCGCAACTTCTACCGGCTCGAGGCGACCATTCAGCAGTATTACGGCTACCGTTACATTGTGCCGACCCATCAGGGGCGTGGCGCCGAACACCTGATCAGCCGCGCCGCCATTCGCGCCGGGCAGTACGTTCCCGGCAATATGTACTTCACCACCACGCGCCTGCACCAGGAATTGGCAGGCGGCATCTTCGTCGATGTCATTATCGACGAAGCGCACGACCCGCAATCGCTGCATCCGTTCAAGGGGAATGTCGATCTCGACAAACTGGAGGCGCTGATCCGGCGCGAGGGCGCACAGAAGATCGCGTATGTCAGCCTGGCAGGCACCGTGAACATGGCGGGCGGGCAGCCGGTGAGCATGGCGAATGTGCGCGCATTGCGCAACCTGTGCGACCGGTACGGCGTGCGTATCTTCCTCGACGCGACGCGCATGGTCGAAAATGCGTTTTTCATCCAGGAGCGCGAGGAAGGGTATGCCAACAAGTCAATTGCCGACATTCTGAAAGAGTTTTGCTCCTACACCGACGGCGCCTGGATGAGCGCCAAGAAGGACGCGCTGGTCAATATCGGCGGTTGGCTGGCAGTCAACGATGCTGACCTGTTCGACGAACTGCGCAACCTGGTGGTGGTGTACGAAGGATTGCACACCTACGGTGGGCTGGCGGGGCGCGATATGGAAGCGATGGCAGTCGGCATCGAGGAGTCGGTGCAGGACGACTACATCCGCGCGCGGATCGGGCAGGTGCGTTATCTGGGCGAACTGCTTACCGACTGGAGTATCCCGATTGTGCAACCGATTGGCGGGCACGCAATTTTCCTCGATGCGCGCCGTTTCTACCCGCATATTCCACAGCGCGAATTTCCGGCGCAGACCCTGGCGGCGGAGTTGTACCTCGACTCGGGAATTCGGGCGATGGAACGAGGCATTGCCAGCGCTGGACGCGACCCAAAAACCGGTGACCACTACTACCCGAAACTCGAACTGACGCGCCTGACCATCCCGCGGCGGGTCTACACTCAGGCGCATATGGACGTGGTTGCAGAAGCCGTCAAAGCCGTGTATGACGCACGCGCACAGACGCGAGGGCTGCGCATGGTGTACGAGCCAAAATATCTGCGCTTCTTCCAGGCGCGCTTCGAGCGGGTGATGTGAGGTCTCTGCAGTGCGTCGCCGGTCACGAGCATTCGCCATGCTGCGGCGCGGGCGGCGCACCGGTCGAGGTCACTGCACGCGGCAGGCGTTTGTCTTCATGGAAGACAGCGGCATCCAACCCACGTGGGCAATGCAGCGCCCCCGAACGATGCGCCAGAACACGGCACTGCCCGCCGACCAGGTTGCCAAACGTCTGATGTGGGTCGTGGATTCAGCGATCCCGGCGCAGGTCGATGCCTTACCGCCAGGTATAGCCGCGCTCGATAGAGTGAACAACCAGATGTTGCACACTACTTGCCCGTGTTGACCGTCTTGCGGCGGACGTTGGCTGAGCCTGTCGAAGCCAACGTCCGCCGCTCCACGTCCTTGATTGTCTAGGTTTTGGTTGATCGCTCTATGAGGTAATGTCAGACGGGGCGCCGCCGACTTCTCCTCTTTTGGGGAACATATCTCTATTTGCCTTTACAAACTCCTTGTCGGGAGTGAATCTGAACAGGATGAACAAGAACGTATTATCCGGATCGGCGTTACTCCAGGCCGCCAGTGATATAGTATGTTTCTCATGAATGAATGGGTCCTCCATAATGATGGATGTACCGTCTCCTGAGCCGAATTTCTCTTGCAACTCACGGATAGATATACCACGATACACTATCGTTCCATCGTCGAGTCTGTCTGGGGACCTTGCATCACCTTTCGTGAAGTGTTGTATTTCAATGCTTACTTCTCCCGGTATGGCACTATAGTCTCGATTTTGATAATACATCCGTGGCCTACATCGCTAAAATAGCCGTATCGAACGACGTTATCACGAACGTACATTGTTTCTGTTGAATTGATAGATGGCGGAATTAGTCTTTACATCTCATATTCTGCGCTCTACGATGCCTTTAAGGGACTACACCATAGGCACACAGGCTCCACCTATTCCTTGAATAGTTGAGCAATAGTCAAACTCATAATAGTCGAAACACTTGTATGTGTAGATCTATTGCCTTAGACAGAAACGAGAAGCGGCCAGGATCAGCATCCCAGCCGCTTCTAGATTTATTCTTTCTGTTAGTCACTATACATGTGCAGAAGAGCGCTTCTCGAAGTGGATGTAAGGCGCGGAGCGCACGGCAGCGTAGACCATTCCCAGGATCATCCCGTAAACCATATTCTGGATCAGGAAGGAAGGCGCGTAGATTTCGAGCAACAACGGATTGACGATCGGCAGGACGATGAAATAGGCGATCAGCCAGATTGCCAGACCATACACAAAGCCGAACACAACCGGGGCGCCGTAATCGAGCGGCATCTTCCAGATGCGGCAGGAGAGCGTTCCGTACAGTGCGCCGAAAAACGCTGAGAACGACAGATGGATCAGGCTGCCAACAATCACCGGCGCCGCAACAAACCCTTCACCAGCAGTTGCGCCCAAACCCAGCACAAATGTCGAGATCAGTTTTGCCGCTTTCCACATATCGGCGCCCATCGCAATCGCCAAGATCGCCCCAACGACCGCCATTGTTACGCCGCCAACCAGACCCGCGACTGCGCCGCCGACTTCGATCTTTGTCAACAGTGGCGTTGCCGATGCGCGAACCACGTGCGATGCTGCTGAACGACTGACCCGCGACTGCGTGCTCATTGCGCTCCTCCTTGATGAATGCCTGTGCCAGACTTGACCGGTTAATGGTGTTGACTTACGGAGAATTGTTGCAGGGAGATTGCGTAAAAGTATAGCAGGTTGGGCAAAACCTGTGCATGTCCAGAAGTCGAGATCACGCCTCACCAATAAGAGGAGCATTCCCCTCCGTTCGGCGGGTTTGTGGCGCGCTTCACGTGAGAATTATCACGAATAGGGGCTATGGATGTTGAGATGGGGACTCCATGAGAACTGAGAACCGAGAACCAATGGCTAAAGAGAGGGTTGAAAATAAGCAAACGGTCAGGCTTGCCAACTGCCGCCTTCGCGCCTGAAACTCTCAACCCTCTCGCCTCTCGCCTCTCGCCTCTCGCCTCTCGCCTCTCGCCTCTCGCCTCCGCCCTTATCGTCCGGCGCCCGACGAGGAGCGCAGGATGCCATACACCAGCCCGGTCGTAAGCCCATACGTCAGGTTCTGGATCAGGAACGCCGGGGCATAGATCTCGAGCACGAGCGGATTGACCAGCGGCAGCACGACAAAGTAGGCAATCAGCCAGATCGCCAGGCCATACACAAAACCCAGCACCATTGGCGCGCCGTAGCCGAGCGGCATGTTCCAGATGCGCGTGGTCAATACGCCAAAGCCGACCCCGAATAATGCGGAGAGCGCCAGGTGGATCAGGCTGCCGATGATGACCGGACCGGCAAGGAAGCCCGGCGCTGTCGCTGTGTCAGGGTTTACCACGAATGTGGAGATCAATTTCGGCGCTTTCCAGAGGTCATCGCCGATGGCAAGCGCAAGCGCCGCGCCGATGATTGCCATCATCACCCCGCCGATCAACCCCGCAAGCACCCCGCTCAGTTCGACCTGCGCGCCAGATCGGGTTCCAGCGTCCAATCCGTTGACACTCGTCTCGATGTTCATGGGATACCTCCTTGTGATCGGCGCATCAAGCGATGCGCAACCGTATCGTCTGAATGTTCGTGCGACGTTTCGGAGGCGGTGCGGAGAGAAGGATGTATGTTGAATTATAGTAAATGCCGACAAACTATGTCAAGTTTGTTCAAAAAGGTACAAGCGGGAGTGAGAACCAAGAACCAAGAACCAAGAACCGAGAACCAAGAACCGAGAACCAAGAACCAAGAACCGAGACCCAAGAACCGAGAACCAAGAACCAAGAACCGAGAACCAAGAACAAAGAACTGAGAGCCAAGAACTGAGAACTGATATTAATGCGCGGTCATTCGTGCAATACTGCCGGGGCGCTGCGGGCGAAAGCCCTCGCTGAGGACGCAGTTCGACCGTGCTCACTGCACGCAGTTCGACCTTGCTCACTGCACGCGGTTCGACTGCGCTCACCGCACGCAGTTCGACCGTGCTCACCACACGCGGTTCGACGGCGCGCAGCGCACGCGGTTCGACGGCGCGCAGCGCACGCGGTTCGACGGCGCGCAGCGCACGCGGTTCGACGGCGCTCACCGCACGCAGTTCGACCGTGCTCACCACACGCGGTTCGACGGCGCTCACCGCACGCGGTTCGACGGCGCTCACCGCACGTGAAAGCCCCCCTGGGGCTGCTGATGCCAAGGCGCAGTCATGCATCCACGACTGCCAACGCACGCTGTGGCTCGTTACGCCTTGCGAACCGGGCGCTCGAACATCTTGTCTGACTGACCGCAAGTTCGTATGAGAACTGAGAGAGCAATCAACCGAACGCAGCACACTATTGCCCGTGTTAGTCGTCAGGGGGCTGGCGTTGGCGGACACGATTGCGAACCGTCGCTGCAAGGCGTGCAAGCAACAGCGCCCGTGTTGGTCGTGAGGGGCGGGCGTTGGCTGAGCCTGTCGAAGCCAACGCCCGCCGCTCCGCGTCCGTGATAGTCCAGGTTGATCGCTCCATAAGCGAAGATCAAGAGTCAGGATGTTCAACCCTCCCCTCTCCCCGCCTGCAAACGTTCAACCGCAACCGTTGCGCCTTCGTGTGAATCTCAAGGCGCAGGAGTGTTCGCAAAAGCGCAATGCCTGAAGGTTGGAAGCGGGATATAATATTGGCTGAATCCGAAAACGTGCTGGCGACGGCGCAGCGCAGGGGAAGCCATTGGGCTGCTATGAGCAAAGAACGTTTCATCGAGCGCCAGAAGCAGGTTCGCGAGGCTGCCGTTCGTCTGACTGCGGAAGCCGATGTCTGGTTGCGGATGATCGAGGATCGCAATCTGACGAGCCACGCCTATGACGAAGGGCTGGCATGTCGCATCTATCGCGGCATTGTTCAGAAATACGCTCCCCGGCTCGGCGCAATGGCGGCGACCATCCAGAATCTTTCGTGGGAGTGATCGATGACCGCAGCGATGTTGCGCGCGAAGGACCTGGCTGCGCTTCGACAGGCTCAGCGCTCCGCTCTGCGCGATGTTTTGCGCCGATATGTGGCGGTGCGGCAGGCGCGCATCTTTGGTTCGCGCGCCACCGGCGTCGCCCGCCGGGCATCCGATATTGATCTGGCGATTTCTGCGCCAGCTATCAGCGTTGGTGTGTGGCACGATCTGTGCGAGGCGCTCGAGAACGCGCCGATCATCTATGACCTGGACATCGTTCGGGAAGAAGACGCGCTCGATGAGCAGTTGCGCGAGGCGATACAGCGGGATGGAGTTGTGATCTATCAATCGAACGATGCGTAGCTGGCGGGGGGAACGTGTTGCGTTTTGATGCTTCTTTTGAAAACGAAAGAAGGTGCGTCTATGTTTCAGATCATCGATGGCATTCCTGTGTGGGGCGAACATGAAGAAGGTACGATCGAGCAGATCCGCCGCTGCGCCAGCGATCCCGAAGCGGTCAAGGCGGCGCTGATGGCGGATGGGCATCTGGGGTACAGCATGCCAATCGGCGGCATTGTCGCCTACCGCGACGCCGTCAGCCCCAGCGGGGTCGGGTACGACATTTCGTGCGGTATCAAGGGGGTGCGCACCAATCTGCGCGCCGATGACATTCGCAAAGATATCAGCCGGATTATGGATCAGGTGGCGCGCGAGGTGGTCTTCGGCGTCGGCGGGACGAGCGGCAAAGCCGCCAATCACCCGCTGTTCGACGACCCGACCTGGCGCGATATTCCCGAGGTCGGCAAACTGCGCCAGATGGCGCGTGAGCAGCTCGGCACCGTCGGCTCGGGCAATCACTGGGTCGATATTCTCGAAGACGAAGAAGGATGGGTGTGGGTCGCGGCGCACTTCGGCAGCCGCGGTCTCGGGCATCGCATTGCAAGCGGGTTCCTCAACCTGGCGCACGGGCGACCGTTCGACGCCCCGGCGCCGGGTGAGTCGATGCAGCAGCCGGCAACCGTCATCTCGCTGCGGCGCGACCTGGGACAGGCGTACTGGCAGGCGATGACGCTCGCCGGGCGCTATGCGTATGCCGGGCGCGACTTCGTGGTGCAGCAGGTGCTCGACATCCTTGGCGCTCAGGCGACCGAAGAGGTGCATAACCACCACAACTACGCCTGGAGAGAAAAAGTCAACGGCGAGGAGCTGATCGTCGTGCGCAAAGGCGCAACCCCCGCCTGGCCCGGTCAGCGTGGTTTTGTCGGCGGTTCGATGGGCGACATCAGCGTGGTGGTCGAAGGGGTGGAGAGTGACGAGTCGCGGCTTGGGCTGCACAGCACCATCCACGGCGCCGGACGGGTGATGAGCCGGATACAGGCTGCTGGCAAGCGGCGTTGGGTGAAGCGCAATGGACGGCGGGTGCAGGAGGTGGTCAAGCCGGGCAAGATTACCCGCGAGATGATGCTCGAATGGCTGCGCCGCGAGGGGATTGAACTGCGCGGCGGCGGCACGGACGAGAGTCCGCACGTCTATCGCCGCCTGCCGGAGGTGCTGAAACACCACGCCAACACGATCAGGATCGTGCATACGCTCAAGCCGATGGGGGTGGCAATGGCGGGCGAAGATGTGTTCGATCCGTACAAGGATTAGCTCGACCTGCGCTCTCTGCTGCCCTCTCGTTGAGGGGAGCGTTCTTCAGATGCAAGGCGCAGCGAACAACCGAAACCTGGACAATCAAGGATGTGGAGCGGCGAACGTTGGCTTCGACAGGCTCAGCCAACGTCCGCCGCTATGGGGAGGCGAAGGCATTGCCTTCGCCTCCCCGGTCGCACTTCACGCGCCGCTTTTTCGGATAGGCGCTAACGAGACTATGGCCATCCTGCGAGGCGCGCCAGGGTGGCGGTGAGGAACGTGACGATGAACGCCGTTCCCAGCGTAATTACCACGCTCATTGCCGCCCATTTGTAGGAGCGGGTCTCCTTGAAGATCGTGATGATCGTCGTCCCACACGGATTGTGGAGCAGTGAAAAGAGCATCAAGTTAATCGCCGTCAGCAACGTCCAGCCCTGCTGATCGACGAGCAGAGAGCGGATTGCGCTGTCGCTTCCGGGAGATTCGACCATCATGCCGGCGTTTGTGTAGATCATCATCATCGTCGGGACAACGATTTCGTTGGCTGGAATAGCAATAATATAGGCAAGCAGAATGGCGCCGTCGAGTCCGAGCAATCGCCCGAAGCCGTCCAGCCAGCGTGCAATGGCGATTGCCAGACTGCCGTCGCCGAACGATATGTTTGCCAGCAGCCAGATCACGGCGCCGGCGGGGGCGGCTGTTAGCATGGCGCGCCAGAGGACGAAGATCGTCCGGTCGATCAGCGAGGTGTAGAGGATGCGCAGCACATTGGGGCGGCGATAGGGCGGCAGTTCGAGCGTGAATGCCGACGCCTCGCCTCTCAGCACCGTTTTCGAGAGCACCCACGACATCAGGAAGGTGAACGCCACACCGATCAGCACGACCGTAACCACAGCGCTGGCGGCGATCAACGAAGCTGCTGCACCGCCAAAGCCGGCAGCAACGAACACCGTCGCCAGCATGATCAGGGTCGGGAACCGCCCGTTGCACGGCACGAAATTGTTGGTCAGGATAGCGACCAGCCGTTCGCGCGGCGAGTCGATCACCCGTGTTGCAATCACCCCGGCAGCGTTGCAGCCGAACCCCATCATCATCGTCAGCGACTGCTTGCCGTGCGCGCCAGCCTTTTTGAACAGCCAGTCCAGATTGAACGCGACGCGCGGCAGGTACCCCAGGTCTTCCAGCAGCGTGAATGCCGGAAAGAAGATCGCCATCGGCGGAAGCATCACCGACACCACCCACGCCAGGGAGCGATAGACGCCATCCCACACGAAACCGGTGATCCACCACGGAACCCCCCACGCGACGAACAATGCGCGCGCCCAATCGCCGAATCCGAAGAGCAGGGTGAAGAGCAGGTCCGAGATGACATTGGCGCCAGACACCGTCAGCCAGATGACGACGGTTAACAGGAGCAGCATGATCAGCAACCCGGAGACCGGCGCCGTGACCAGGCGATCAATGCGCTGATCCAGGTCGTACTGTCGGTTCTCAGGGGTCTTGACTGCGCGGCGCGCAATCTGTTCCGCCTCCGCGTACAGCGATTGGACGATTTCGTCGCGGAAACTCCACGGCAGGCGGTTGCGCAGCGCTTCGGCTCTGGCAAGGACCTCATCCGGCGTGGTCATCACTGCCTCCCCATAACTGCCATCGTGCCGCTCAGCCGGTCTGCCGTGGTGCGTTGACGCGCGAGAATGTCAGCCAATTCGCCGCTGCGGATCGCCCGCTGCACCCGCGCATCGCCTTCGAGCAGGCGGATCGCCAGCCAGCGCGCATTCGGAATGCCCGGCGCCAGTTGTTCGATCAGCGGCGTCAGTTCCTGAATTGCCTGTTGAAAGGCGGGCGTGCCTTCGACACGACGCGGATGCGTGGCAATGCGCCCCTCGATCACGTCGGCAACCGTCGCAAGCAGGGTGATGATTCCTTCTCCGCTGCGCGCCACAATCGGCACGGCGGGAACCCCCAGATCGCGGCTGAGGGTGCGAGTATCAACATCGATGCCCTTCCGACGCGCTTCATCGATCAGGTTTACTGCCACCACAACTTTGTCGGTGATCTCGAGCACTTGCAACACCAGGTTCAGGTTGCGCTCAAGGGCAGTGGCGTCGGTGACCACAATCGTGCAGTCGGGTTGCCCGAACAGCAAAAAATCGCGCGCCACTTCTTCATCCTGTGAGGTGGAGAGCAGCGAGTAGGCGCCGGGCAGATCGACCAGTTTATACTTTACACCGTTGAACTGATACCCCCCCTCGGCACGGGTGACCGTCTTGCCGGGCCAGTTGCCGGTATGCTGTTTTAATCCGGTCAGAGCATTGAAGAGCGTCGATTTGCCGGTGTTTGGATTGCCGGCAAGCGCCACGACGCGGTCGTACCGGTCCATTTTGATGCCCATCTGCTCCAGGCGGGCATACGCCGGGCAGGTGGCGCATAGGTCAGTCGTTGGTCTGGTCATCGAAACGAACCTCCTCATCAGATCAGGTCAGAATGCCGCACATCAGTTCAGGGATTGCGGCCGGACCAGGATGCGCGCCGCCTGATCCTGACGCAGGGCGATCAGCGTTCCGCGCACACGGTAGGCGCGCGGGTCGGCAAAGGCGTTCTGCAATTCGGGATACACCACAGCGCCGAGGGTCAACCCCAGGTCGAGCAAGCGCCGCCGGGTAAACCCCTGCAGCGCGTCATCAATCGCCACAATCTCCGCCGTCTGGCGTAACGGCAGATCGCTGAGCGGTATCGTATGGTTCCGCGCCGCCTCCGCTTCGGTCAACGGCGCCAGATTGACATTTGCTGCAACAGCAGGCGCCAGGCGATACTCATTTTCGCCGTCGCTCAGCGTCAGACGCTGCGGCGTGCGCTCCAGCACGCGAATCGTCTGCCCCAGATGCAGACCAGCCGCCAGGATCTGTTCGTAGGCAATGGCGGGTTCATCTTCCAAATGCACAATTCGCCCCGGTATGTCGAGAGGCCATGCAGTCAATGGCGTGCCCTCGGCGTCAGGCAGGATTCCCGCGCGGCTGGGAATGGGATCGCCGTGCGGGTCGCGCCGGGGATACCCCATGGCGGCTTCCAGTTCGTCGAGTTGATCGGCGGTCAGCGCGTGCTCGCGCCGTTGCGCTTCGGCGTGAACCTGCGCCAGCGGCATGCGCGCTTCGTCCGCCAGGTAGCGTTCCCACAGGCGATGGGCGCGCACTACATGTAATGCCCAGCGTTCGCCCTCTGCCGTCAGATGCAGTTCCATGCCGCGGGTTTCGAGCAGTCCCTGCTCCTCCATCTGCTCGATCAGGCGCATGACCGCTGTACGCGAAAGATTCAGCGCGCCGCCAAGCGACTCTGGCGTCGCGTGACGCCCCAGATGTTCACGGTTGAGCAGATGCTTGAGCGCATCTTCCAACCGTTCGCGCTCGCGGGCGGCGCGCCAGGTGCGGTAGTGCGCCAGTACGCCGATGCGGGGCAGAACGATCCACAATATGCACCCTGCCAGTAGCACGATCCAGAAGATCATGGCTTGTTCCGCCTCCATCATGCGCCTGCCCCGAGTGCGACGGTTGCGCATCATCCGGGGCAGGGAATCATCAATTTATTTTTAGGTCATCCTAAATCATATCATACTCCTGCATTATCTGTCTGTCAAGGGGGGAGGAAGAGCCGCACATGTGGAGGATTTGTCCCTCATCCTCACCCCCTTCTCCGACAAGGGGCGAAGGGGGGCGTGAGGGCACGGCGCCACTCGTGAGGTCGCAGCCTTCGCGTCTGTGAAGGGTGGGGCTAACCTCCGATGCAGACACGCCGGGGGAGAGGATCGTGTGAGCGCTCCTGGCGCGATCAACCTGACGCTTCATCGTTGGGCTGATTGCGCCCGGATGAGCGGGTCTGAGTCTGATAGAGTGAACAACCGGATGTTGCACACGCAGTGCTGGTGTTGACGAGCTTGCGGCAGACGTTGGCTGAGCCTGTCGAAGCCGACGTCCGCTGCTCCACGTTCTTATCCTAACTTGCGGTCAGTCAGACAAGATGTTCAAGCGCCTGGTGCGCAAGGTGTAACGCTCTACAACGCGCATCGGCAGTCGTGGGCGCATGACTGCGCATTGACATCAGCAGCCCCGGCGGGGCTTTCACTTGCAGTGAGCGCCGTCGAACCGCGTGCGGTGAGCACGGTCGAACCGCGTCCTCAGCGCGGGCTTTCGCCCGCAGCGTCCTGGCGCCCTGCCGCGCGCCCCGGTAGTCTGGTACGAATAATCGCACATTAGTATTAGATTGTCCAGGTTTTGGTTGATCGCTCTACGAGTCGTCCGGCGGCTGTTGGACACGGCAGTGTGTCAGGGGCAGGTCTGATCCCTGCCCTTCCGTCGTCCGTGGGCGGCGGGCGCCATGCAGCGGCGTCTGTCGCCACGATCTCGTCGCCATCACGGTGACCTCCACCGCCTCCAATCGAGAACTGTGGGGGATGGAATAGTTGCGTGGTAGAATGTTGAAGTTGAGTGTGCATTGGTCGCTCTGCCGGAAAAGCGAACGTGATGCTACCGCTTCAGGACCGGTGAACGGCAAGAGCACAGATCGCGGGACAAAGGTGAAATCGACGTAACAGGCAACGACAATGATTTCGCTTCACGACATCGTTCAGCATTTTGCTAAGGCTCTCAAAGACGCGGACTCAAAAAGTCCGCAATGGCGTAATTATCAGCCCGGCACTGCTCCTTTCCCGGAAGATGAAGCTATTAAGCTTATTGCTGAACGTATGGCTTTTCAGCAAACGTGCCGGATCGAGACAAATGTCCCGTATCCTGGAGGCAGCAAAAAAAAGAAGTGTGATATGTGCGTTCGCCGTTCCTCAAATTCCAATCAGTGGGATTGGGCGATTGAAATCAAGCTGCTGCGTTTTCTGGGAGACAACGGAAAACCAAACGACAATATCCTTACGCACATTCTCTCACCTTATGAGCAACACAGAAGCGCACTTACCGACTGCGCCAAGCTGGCGGGTTCTGGATTCGGCGCGCAACAATCGATTCTGATTTATGGCTTCGAGCGTAATGACTGGCCGCTCGAACCTGCCATTCAGACATTTGAGACGCTGGCGCGCGCTCGTTTTGCGATAGGGCAGAGATATGAGGCTCCTTTTGATGAGCTGGTCCATCCTGTGCACCAGAAAGGGAAAGTTTTTGGATGGCGCGTATTCTGAGCACTGCCTATGATCTCCAGCGACCTTGTCAATCGCGTTGAATCGCTGCGCGAGCAGATCCGCTATCACAACTACCGTTATTATGTGCTCGACGAGCCGGTGATCAGCGATGCCGAGTACGATGCGCTCATGCGCGAGTTGCGCGATCTGGAAGCGGCGCATCCCGAACTTGTCACGCCCGACTCGCCGACGCAACGGGTTGGCGCGCCGCCGTCCGAGCAGTTCGCCAAAGTTCAGCACGCTGTGCCGATGCTGTCGCTCGCCAATGCGTTCGATGAGGCGGGCATGCGCGCCTGGTACGACCGAACGCTGCGCCTGCTCGGCAGCGATGCGCCAGTGGCGTTCGTCGTCGAGCCGAAGATCGATGGGCTGGCAGTGACCCTCATTTACCGCGATGGCGTTCTGGTGCGCGGTGCGACGCGCGGCGACGGCGAAACCGGCGAGGATGTGACGGCGAACCTGTGCACCATTCCCAGTATTCCGCTGCATTTGCGTCTGTTCGCCGACGGCGCCGATGCAACAACGAACCTGCCTGCCATCCCGCCGTTGCTCGAAGTGCGTGGCGAGGTCTATATGCGCATTGCTGATTTCGTGCGCCTGAATGAGCAACTGGCTGCATCCGGCGAAAAGGTCGCAGCCAACCCGCGCAACGCCGCCGCCGGTTCGCTGCGTCAGAAAGACCCCGCAGTCACTGCCCGCCGTCCGTTGCGCTTCTTCGCCTATGGCGTCGGGCAGATCGAGGGGGTGGAGGTGCAAACGCAATGGGAGACGCTCCAGTATCTCCGCGCGCTTGGTTTTCCGGTCAACCGCGATGCACGGCGCTTCGAGCGCTTTGAGGAGGCGCTGGCATACTGCCGTGAGTGGATGACCCGCCGCGACGAACTGGAGTACGAGGTTGACGGCGTGGTGGTTAAGATCGACAGTTTTGCGCAACAGGCGGAACTCGGCGTCGTCGGGCGCGATCCGCGCTGGGCGATTGCCTTCAAGTTCCCGGCGCGCGAGGCGGTCTCGCGGTTGCTCGACATTGTGGTGAATGTCGGGCGTACCGGGGTGATTACGCCCAACGCCGTGATCGAACCGGTCAACATCGGCGGCGTGACGGTGCGCAGCGCAAGCCTGCACAACGCCGATTACATCGCCGAGCGCGACATTCGTATCGGCGACTATGTGATCGTCAAGCGCGCCGGAGATGTCATCCCGTACATCGTCGGTCCGGTCGTGGCGCGGCGCGATGGTAGCGAGCGCGTCTGGCAGATGCCGGCGACCTGCCCGGCATGCGGCACGCCGCTGGAACGTGCCGAGGGCGAAGTGGCGTACCGCTGCCCAAACTTCGGCATCTGCCCGGCGCAGATTACCCGGCGGATTGAACACTTCGTTTCGCGCAGCGCAATGGACATCGCGGGGGTCGGCGAGAAACAGGTGCAACTGTTCGTCGAACGCGGCTGGGTGAAGGATGTCGCCGACCTGTATCTGTTGACGCCGGAGCATTTCAACGGGATCGAAGGGTATGGTCCGAAACGGATCACCAATCTGCTGAACGCCATCGCCGAGTCGAAGGATCGTCCGCTCCACCGCCTGATCGTCGGGCTTGGCATCCGCTACGTCGGCGAAGTCGTGGCTCAGATCCTCGCCGACCGTTTCGGTTCGCTCGATGCGCTGGCAGCCGCCTCCGCCGATGAGATCGACGATCTGGAAGGCGTCGGACCCGCGATTGCCGCCAGCGTCGCCGCATATTTCGCGCGCCCGGAGAGCAAGGCGCTGATCGCCAAACTGAAGCGCGTCGGCGTGCGCACCGAGGCGCACGGTCCTGCCGTCGCGCCAAAGGGTGACTCGCTGGCGGGCAAGACCTTCGTCATCACCGGCACGCTCCCGTCGATGTCGCGCGAAGACGCCAGCGCCCTGATTGTGGCGCACGGCGGCAAGGTGAGCGGCAGCGTTTCCAAAAAGACCGATTATCTGGTCATTGGCAATGATCCAGGCGGAACGAAGTTCACAAAAGCGAAAGAACTGGGCATACCGATGCTCGATGAGGCTGGTTTGCTGGCGCTGATCGGGGCAGGCGAACGCAGCGCGCCCGCTGCTCCTGATGCCGACCACGACGCAGCGCCTGCGACATCCCGTGGTACAATGGCAGAGGCACAGCAGTTAGGGTTGAATCTTGAGTGACATGGAAGCGTTGTATGTCTGGTCATGTTCCTGATCCGATTGAACGCTTCTTCGACCCGCTCTCCTATGCGATGGTGCCGCTGGTCGACGGGCTTGCGCGCCATGCATTGCCGCGTTTCGGCGCTTTCGAGCAAACCCGCCGCATCAACGGCGTTCCGATCCACTACTATCTGATCCCCTGCCGTCACGCTGCGCCGCTGCCGGTGCTCTTCATCCACGGCATGGGCGACAATGCAGTGACCTGGAGCCTGGTCGCGCCGCTGGTCGCGCGCCGCCACGATGCGTTCATGATCGACCTGCCAGGGTACGGTCTCTCCGGGTTGCCGCCGGGCAAAAAAGCCGCGACGATCAGCGATATGACCGAGATTGTCGGCGCGTTCCTGACCGATGTTATTGCCCGCCCTGCGCTGCTGGTCGGCAACTCGATGGGGGGCTGGATCGCGGTGCGGGTGGCGGAGACGCGCCCGGACATGGTGCGCGGCATTGTGCTGATGAACGCCGGCGGCGCAATGCTCGACGGTCATCGTTCGTGGGAGCCATTCATCGAGTTGCTTTCGCCCGCAGATGCACATCAGGCGCGCCAGGTGGCGCGCATGGTCTTCGGCGCGCTGCCTCCGCCGCTGCGAGCGCTCAGTTCGCGGGGCATGGTGAACCTTTTTGCACGCCCGGTGGTGCGTGAGTTCATCAATGCCACCGATGAACCTGATTTTCTCAGCCCCGACGAACTGCACCAACTGCCGACGCCGACGGCGGTTCTGTGGGGGGAGTGTGACCGCTTCCTGCCGCCGGGGTCGTTCGAGTTTTTCCGCACGCATCTTCCTTCGCCACAGGTGCACATTCTCAAACGCTGCGGTCACCTGCCACAGCGCGAGCGTCCGGTTGCAACGGCGCGCTTCATCAAGCGCTTCGCACAGCAGATTGCGCTGAGTACGCCGCACGCCGCGCCGGTTTCGGCGACAGCGACAGCTAGCTAGCGGTTGAAACCGCGCCTTGGGGGCGCATGCGCGCCGGGCGTCGGCCTGCGCCGACGCTTCCCCACCCGCGAAGACGGGTGGCAAGCTGGAGTCCCATCAGGGACGATTTATGAAGATTGACTATATACCAATCGGCATACCCTGGCTGGCGGTTGAAACCGCGTCTTGGGGGCGCATGCGCGCCGGGCGTTGGCCTGCGCCGACGCTTCCCCACCCGCGAAGACGGGTGGCATGCTGGAGTCCCATCAGGGACGATGTCATCGCTGGCAGCTGCAGACGTCGCGTCCGGTCGATCTTGACTGCACCCCACATCGGCAGGATATTGACTCCACGAACATTGGCGATATATACTGTTGTGCATATGGGGCGTTCCGTTCGCTCCAGTATTTCGCAATCTGTTCCTGCGATGGTATGAAACAGGACGAAGCCTCACTGAAGCAACGTTGTCAGGCAGAACCTTGCTTGTCGTTCCGAGTGGAAGCAGAGCGGAGTCTGGCTGATAATGGCTTGGCAGCGCCTACACCGCATCGCATACGTGAATCGACGAGAAACGACATGTCATATCAGGAAACCATTACCGCATTTGATCTCCTTATCACCTCTATAAGAGATACGGTGAGGAAGAAAAACAAAGAAGTCTCGATAGAATTAGATGCGGGATCCTATGAAACTGTGAAACGGATAATTTATTTGGCAGAGAGGGCTTCTGGGATTATGACTAATGTAGAGAAATTGAAGCAGGAATGATGCTCTTTGTTTGAAATAAATCTCCAGACTCCTGAATCGTTGGCAGTTGTTCCGAGAGAAAATGCATTTTTGAGCAAAATACACAACCGACCGTAGAAACATTAGAATTTTGAGATTAAGGAGATCGGTCAAAAAGCATGGTAAGTCTCCGGCTAGTAAGATTAGAGTGTATATTGGAAACAAGATTATCTATAATGAGTTTTCTGCAGCCTAGACATTCGTTGAAGATATAAAAGAGGTAGGGATTGCCAAAGTCAAGGAACTCAATCTCATAGTCAATAACTTCGAATTAATATCAAACCAAAGACATCCGGAATATAGGCAGATTTAGGCAAACGGATACTATGTAATGACGAACACATCAAATGATTATGAGGTGAGAATATTAAGCAAGATCGCAAAATTATTAAGAATAGACATGAGGGTTGAAATTGTATATTTCTCATAGTTCCAGGAGGAAATCCGTGCATTCTAGTTTATCCTGATGATAGCCCTCATTAAGCAGGTAAATATGGTCTGGTGACATCAGTCGTACGGGAGGAGTTTCGCCGATAGCATGACCGACGACTCATAGTGCGCCGAGCAGGCGTTGCGCCCAGTGTTCACCTGCGTTACATTGCAGAGCTGGCGCCTAAAGGTGCGCCAGTAAGATTATCAATCGCCTGAAAACGGCGTATCTCCCGTAAGACGTGATGCGACGCAATAAACTCGCTCTCTTTGTACACCTGGTGTGGGCGACTTGGGATCGCCTTCCAATGATTACGCCGGACATCGAACGTCGGCTCTACCGCGTTATAGAGAGCGAGGCGCAAAAATTGGGCTGTCAGGTCCTGGCCCTCAATGGTACAGAGGATCATGTGCACCTGCTGGTCATGGTCCCCTCAACGCTTGCCATTTCCGATTTGCTCAAACAGATCAAAGGCGTCTCATCACACTTTGTCAACGAGGTCCTCAAGCCGCCAGCGCAATTCAAGTGGCAAGGCAGTTACGGTGCGTTTACTGTAAGCCAATGGGATGTTGACAAGATTAAGGAGTACATCAAACGCCAGAAAGAACATCACCAGAGTTTAGAACTTGTAGCAGAGCTCGAAGAAACCTCTGAAGATATCGGGATTGGAGCAGAGGAGCATATTCCTCCGTCCACACAGACAGACGGTCGGTGATAAACCTATCGGAGGCGCTATCTATCGCGGCGCGCCGTCCCCGTCCGCCTGCGCGGACGGGCGGCCGCAGGCCCGCCAGAGGCGATTTCAATCGCTGGAGATTTCGCGGATCATCCCCGGATCATCTCCACCAGCGCCGCCGCCGCCGGCGAAAGCCACTGGCGCGCACGCTGCGCCCAGGCGTAGGTGCGCCGGTCGTCGGCGCCGCGCAACGCCAGTGCACGCAACCGCCCCAGCGTCACTTCCCGCTGCACCGCAATTGCCTGGATGAGCGCCACACCCAACCCCACCTCGACGCTCCGCTTGATCGCTTCGGTTTCGCCCAACATGATGACGTGATCACCGGCAAGCGTCGCCGCCCCGAGCAACCGCTCGACCGTCGCGTGCAGCGCCGATCCCGGTTCGCGCGTCAGCAATGGGCGCTCGCGCAATTCGTCGATGTCCACCGCAGTGCGGGATGCCCAGATGTCGTCGGGGGCGACGATGACGACCAGCCGATCCTGCATGAACGGTGTGATGACCAGTTCCGGGTGTGTGGCGGGGGATCCGACCAGTGCCAGTTCGATGGTTCCTTCGGCGACCTGTTCCAGCAACGCGGCGCTGTTGCCGGTGACAATCCGGGTGTGGTAGTGCGGCGCCCGTTCGCGGTAACGGCGCAGGATATCTGGCAGCAGGTAGGTCGCCAACGTCTGTCCGACTCCCAGCCGCAGGGTATGCGCTGCAACGCCGGCTGCGGTGCGTGCCGCCTCTAATGCTTCGTCCGCCAGCAGCGCCAGTCGGCTGGCATACGGTAAGAGCGCCTCGCCCGCCGGCGTCAACCGCAGGCGCCGGGGACCACGCTCGATCAGGGGCGCGCCAACCGCATCCTCCAGTACGCTGATCTGCTGTGAGACCGTCGGTTGCGCCATGTGTAACTGCTCGGCAGCGCGGGTGAAACTTCCCGCCCGTGCAACCGCCGCGAAAATCCGCAATCGGTGAAGATCGAAAGACATAGCGCTTCCTTCATCGAAATTCTCGATGAACATATTATAAATCATTGCTTCTATCAATGGTTCAATTCTGTTATACTTTCCAGGAAAGCGCCAGGCTCTTCACATGATTGATGCGGTACCGCGCTTTGTGGCGCCGCCAGAGCCTGCGCAGGAAGACGTTGTATCTGTAGAGATCGCGGCTCATTTGAATTAATCTGCGGCATCGTCCGATCTGTCCCGCGCAGGCAGGCTTTGCACACGTCGCCCGCGACTTCGGTCGTCGGGCTACTGTGTGCGAAGGTATTCGATAGTCAACGAATTGCAAAGGAGCACTTCCCTATGAACACCCTGCACGATCCGTTCAGTGCCCGCGCGCCGCTGGTCGTCGGCGGGCAGACGTTCATCATCTACCGGCTCGACGCGCTGGCGCAGCGTGTCGGCGCTGATCTCGCGCGGCTGCCGTTTTCGATCAAGGTGCTGCTGGAGGCGCTGCTGCGCAATACTGGCGATGGCTTCACCACTATCGACGATGTCGAAGCGCTGGCGCAGTGGACCCCGGCGAGCGCCGGGCAGCGCGAGGTGGCGTTCAAGCCAGCGCGGGTGTTGATGCAGGATTTCACCGGCGTTCCGGCAGTGGTCGATCTCGCGGCGATGCGCGATGCCATGGCGCACCTGGGAGGCGACCCGGCAAAGATCAATCCGCTCGCCCCGGCGGACCTGGTGATCGATCACTCGGTGCAGGTCGATGCTTTTGGTCACGGCATGGCGCTCGTGCTGAATGCGCAACTCGAGTTCGAGCGCAACCGTGAGCGTTACGAATTCCTGCGCTGGGGGCAGCAGGCGTTTGCGAACTTCCGCGTTGTGCCGCCAGCCACCGGCATCTGCCATCAGGTGAACCTGGAATACCTGGCGACCGTGGTGATGACGCGCGAGATCGACGGTGAACTGGTCGCAATGCCGGATACGCTGGTCGGCACCGACAGCCACACGACAATGATCAATGGTCTGGGGGTGTTGGGTTGGGGCGTCGGCGGCATCGAAGCCGAAGCCGTGCTTCTGGGGCAGCCGCTGGCAATGCTCACACCGGAGGTCGTCGGGGTGAAACTGACCGGCGCATTGCGCCCCGGCGCCACCGCCACCGACCTGGTGTTGCGTGTGACCGAGATGCTGCGCAAACATGGCGTGGTGGATAAGTTCGTCGAGTTCTGTGGTCCCGGTTTGAGCTCGCTCAGCCTGGCGGATCGCGCGACGATTGCGAATATGGCGCCGGAGTATGGCGCCACCTGCGGCTTCTTCCCGGTTGATGCCGAGACCCTGGTGTACCTGCGCGGCACCGGGCGTTCCGACGACCTGGTGGCGCTGGTTGAGGCGTATTGCCGTGAGCAGGGGTTGTTCCGCACCGATGACTCGCCGATCCCGGCGTTCAATACGCTGCTCGAACTCGACCTGAGCACCGTCGAACCGAGCGTCGCCGGTCCACGTCGTCCCCAGGACCGCGTACCGCTTACGGATCTCAAGGAATCGTTCAACCAGGCGATGCGCAAGGTCTTTGGGCGTGAGGCGCCGGTGTACGAGGGAGATGGCGAGCGCCGACGCGAACGCCGCGATCTGTACGCAACATCACGTGTGCCGGTGACGCTGAATGGGCGCGCGACCTCTCTCACCCACGGCTCGACGATTATCGCCGCGATCACATCCTGCACCAACACCTCGAACCCGTCAGTCATGATCGCTGCCGGGCTGTTGGCGAAGAAGGCGGTTGAGAAAGGCTTGAGCGTGCCGCCCTATGTGAAAACCAGTCTGGCGCCGGGATCGCGAGTGGTGAGCGAGTATCTGGCACAGTCCGGCTTGCAGGCGTACCTCGACCGGTTGGGGTTCAATGTCGTTGGATATGGCTGCACGACCTGCATCGGGAACAGCGGTCCGGTCGCCGACGAGATCGCGCAGGCGGTCAAAGATGGCAACCTGGTGGTCAGTGCTGTGTTGAGCGGCAACCGCAACTTCGAGGGACGCATCAACCCGGTGGTGCGCGCCAATTACCTGGCATCGCCGCCGTTGGTGGTCGCTTTTGCGATTGCTGGCACAGTAGACATTGACATGCAACGTGAGCCGCTCGGCGTCGGCGCCGATGGCGAACCGGTCTACCTGGCAGACATCTGGCCCTCTGCGGATGAAGTCGCCGAAGTGATGGCGGCATCGCTCAACGCCGACCTGTTTCGCCAGCAGTACGCCAATGTCTTCACCGGAAACGAGACCTGGAATGCCATTCCGGTGAGCGGCGGCGACCTGTATGCCTGGAACCCCGACTCGACCTATATCCAGAACCCGCCCTACTTCTATCGTATGACGCGCGAAGTTCCGCCATTGATGTCCATCCAGGGGGCGCGGGCGCTGGCGTTGCTGGGTGACAGCGTGACGACCGACCACATCTCGCCGGCGGGAAGCATCGCCAAGGACAGCGCGGCTGGCCAGTACCTGATTGCGCGCGGCGTGCAACCGGCGGATTTCAACTCCTACGGCGCGCGGCGCGGCAACCACGAGGTTATGATGCGCGGCACGTTCGCCAACATCCGCCTGCGCAACGCCATGGTTCCCGGCGTGGAAGGCGGCTACACCATCTACCTGCCGACCGGCGAGCAGATGAGCATCTACGACGCGGCGATGCGCTACCAGGCGGATGGCACGCCGCTGCTGGTGCTGGCGGGCAAGGAGTACGGAACCGGCTCGTCGCGCGACTGGGCGGCAAAGGGGACGTTCCTGCTTGGTGTGCGCGCGGTGATTGCCGAGAGTTTCGAGCGCATTCACCGCGCGAACCTGGTGGGCATGGGGGTGTTGCCGTTGACATTTGCGCCGGGCGAAAGCTGGCAGTCACTCGGTATCACCGGGCGCGAAATCTTCACGATCCAGGGCATCGAAACATTGCGTCCCGGACAGGAGTTGACCGTGCATGCACAGCGACCCGATGGTTCAGCGTTCACGTTTACGGTGAAGGCGCGGATCAACTCGGAAGGCGAACTTGCCTACTACCGGAACGGCGGCATTCTGCACTACGTGCTACGCCAGCTGGCGGAGCAGGAAGAACCGGCGGCGGTGTGAGTGCCGAGAACCGAGAACTGAGAACCGAGAACAGAGAACTGAGAACTGAGAACTGAGAACCGAGAACTGAGAACCGAGAACCGGGCGTGCGCCGTGGTGTGGTTGTGCGTCCGGTTCCTGTTCTGACATTTTCGGCTCAGACCGGCGACGTTGACATGGTGGGCGTCGAGTTGACCAATCAGTGTATCATACCATTATGCAAACGCCGCGTCGAGAATTGCTGACTACTGTGCCTGGACTGGATCATGCGGCACTGATTGCGTTCCTGGAGACGCAATCGGATGTTGCGGCAGTGTATCTGTTCGGTTCACTGGTGCAGGGACGCGCCACTTCTGGTTCCGACATCGACCTCGCTGTTTTGCTGCGTCCGCTGGAAGCGCCGGTGTCGCTCGAACGTCGGTTGCAGTTGATGGAGGGGGTCGAACGTTGTGCAGCGCGGCGTATTGATGTCGTGACGCTCAACGATGCACCGTTGCTGTTGCAGCGCGAAGTCTCGCAACATGGACGGCTGCTCTACGAACGTGATCGCGCGGTGCGTGTCGAGTTCGAGGTGCGCACCGGAAAACTGGATGCCGACCTTGCGCCAATGCGCGCCTACTTTGCTCAGGTGCTATTCCAGGAGATCCGCGATGGAAGATTCGGTCAAAGACGACGTCGTTCTTAAGCGCTTAATGGCACTGGAAATTGCCTGTTTGCGCGGCGAGGCGAGAGATGCGGCATCGGTGGAGGCATACCTCGGCAACCCGCGCATCAAACGCGCCGTTGAGCGCAGCTTACAGGTCGCTGTCGAGTTCCGTCTGGATATTGGGAGACGCATCATCGCGCTGGAAGGGTTGCGCTATCCTGCTGGCAAGCAGGACTCTTTCGCGTTCTTGTCGAGGCGCACATCATACCCGACCGCATGCTGCCGACGCTTTTGAACATGGCGCGCTTTCGCAATCTCCTCGTCCACGAGTACGCACGCATCGACGATGCGCAGGTTTATGCCATCCTTCAGCAGCGCCTGTCCGATTTCGATGCCTTCGCCGATAGTGTGCGGCAGTATATGCAGAGTTCGTAATCTGAGAGAACCTTCCAGCAATTTCCATAGCCCGTGCGCCCGATTAAGCGTCGGGCTAGAGGAGCGCAGGGCGCTGAAGCGCCCTCACACGCTGGCAGGTGCGGGTGGCGGGCGCCACGCCCGCCAGCGCGGGCTTCACCGGGCGATGCCGGATTCTTTTCTCAAAAACCATGATTGTGCAGCGGGGCTTGCACTTGCGGTGAGCGCAGTCGAACCGCGTCCTCGGCGAGGGCTTTCGCCCGCAGCGGCCCCGGCAGTATGGTACGAATGGCCGCGCATGAGTATCAGCAGCATTTCTACCCGACCGTCGGATACGAACAGACAATCAACTCCTCTACCTGCCCGCGTTTGCTGCCATCGCAGTTAATCTTGCGGCTGGCATACACCACCGACGAACTGACTGCGCGTGTAGCGTACAACTCACGGGTTAGCGGCGTTGACGAGTTGCTGAGCATCACATAAACGCCGCGTTCGCCGAGTTCCGCAAAGACCTCCGCCAGACGGCGCTGATCGTCGGGACCGAACGTCTGTCCGGTATAATGCGTAAACGACGCCGTCGCGCTGGTCGGCGCGTAGGGCGGATCGAAATAGACGAAATCCCCCGGTGCTGCGCTCTGCACCACCTCACTGAAATCGCCAACGCGCAATTCGACGTTGCGCAACGCAGCGCTGACCAGCCGCAGGTTCCGCGGGTCGTAGATCATAGGGTTCTTGTAGTAGCCGAACGGCGCATTGAACTGCCCCTTGCGATTGAGACGATACAGCCCATTGTAGCAGGTTCGGTTGAGGAAAATCGTGCGCGCTGCGCGCTCGATCTTGCTGCGCTGCGCAAAGTCCGGTCGGCGATCCCAGTTGCGCACCTCGAGGAAATACTGCGGGTCGAGGCGATGACGATGGTGCCAGCGCAGCGCCGTGATCAGCGACTCGACATCGTCGCGGATGACTTCGTAGCAGACCATCAACTCGGGGTTATAGTCGCTGAGCACCGCGCCGTCGCGCAACATGCTGTGGTTGTAGAGATGGAAGAAGAGCGCGCCGCCGCCGACGAACGGTTCGTGGTAGCGACGAAAGCGCGGCGGAAGGCGACGCACCAGTTCCAGGATCAATTGCCCTTTGCCGCCGGCCCATTTGATGAACGGGCGCACCTGCGGCGCGGCTTCACGCGCGAGAGATGTCTGCACGATACCACCGATGCAACAAGGCAAGGCTTCATTGTGTCTGGCGATTATAACACAGGCATGGCGAGGCGAGAGGTGAGAGGCGAGAGGTGAGAGGCGAGAGGTGAGAGGCGAGAGGTGAGAGGCGAGAGGTGAGAGGCGAGAGGTGAGGGGCGCGAAGGCAGCGACGTTGCATCGCAATATCGCCGCTGCCGAAAGAAGCGCACCGCTGGTCGCCCCAAACATATGGTTTTTGAGAAATTAATCCGGTATCGCCACGTCTAGACCGCCAGGCGGGCTTTGCAGCAGGAGCCCGCGACTTATGGGTTTTGAGAAAATAATCCGGTATCGCCCAATGGAGCCCGCGAAGGCGGGCTTCGCAACAGGAGCCCGCGGCTTCAACCGCCGGGCTGCAAGGCGGATAGCGGAATATTTAAATCAAACTCCATTAGTCGCCGGGCTGCAAGGCGGATAGCGGAATATTTAATCAAACTCCATGAGTTTGGGGAAGACTCCCCGAAAGAAAGTGTTGGCGGTGGAATGGCGCCAGCAAGCGCCAGCCCGTGTTGCTCCGTCGCCGTATAAGGATCGTGCAGGCGGGCGCGCAGCCTGCACACCCAGGAGCAGCGTGAACACCCCCTCGTCACCCGTCACTGATCACTCGTCACTGACATATGCTATACTTGTCCTCAACGCATCGAAGATCGACGGAAACAGGATTATGTCACTCCTTCCCACAGCCGCCATCAGCGACATCGCGCGCCATAACGGGCAGACGGTCACCCTCGCCGGATGGGTCGCCCACAAGACCGAAAAGGGCAAACTGGTCTTCATCCGGCTCCGCGACGGGAGCGGCGTCATTCAGTGTGTTGTGTTTCGCAAGAATGTCTCCGAGGAGACATTCGCCGCCGCGCAGCAGTTGACCCTCGAAAGTTCGTGCCGTATCACAGGCGCCGTTCGCGCCGACGAACGCGCTCCCGGCGGGTTCGAACTCGATGTCAGCAGCATCGAGATCATCCAGATTTCGCCAGAGTACCCGATTCAGCCCAAGGAACACGGCGTCGAGTTCCTGATGGAACACCGGCATCTCTGGGTGCGTTCCGCGAAGCAGCACGCACTACTGCGCATTCGCGCCGAGATCATTGCTGCCGCGCAGGAATGGCTCAACGCGCAGGGGTTTGTCCGCTTTGATACGCCCATCCTCACGCCATGCGCTGCGGAGGGCACCACGAACCTCTTTGCCACGCCCTACTTCGATCTTGGCACGGCATACCTCGGGCAGACCGGTCAACTCTACGTTGAAGCCGGCATGATGAGTTTCGGAAAAGTCTACTGTTTTGGTCCGACGTTTCGGGCTGAAAAGTCGAAGACGCGCCGGCACCTGACCGAATTCTGGATGATCGAGCCGGAAGTGGCATTCGCCCTGCACGACGACAATCTGGCGCTACAGGAACAATTTGTCAGCGCCATTGTGCAGCGTGTACTCGAACGCCGTGCCGACGACCTCGCCACCCTCGAACGCGACACAAAGCCGCTCGAGCGGTGCATACCGCCGTTCCCGCGCATTACCTATGACGAAGCGCTGCGCCTCATCGCCGAGCAGTATTCGGAAGTCGAAGGATGTACGCCGCTGGAATGGGGGGAAGACCTTGGCGCGCCAAACGAAACCCTGATCGCGTCCATGTTTGATCGTCCGGTGTTTGTCGAGCGCTTCCCGAGCGCCATCAAAGCCTTTTACATGGAACCCGATCCAGATCGTCCCGAAGTTGCCCTCTGCGCCGATCTGCTGGCGCCAGAGGGGTATGGCGAGATCATCGGCGGCTCGCAGCGCATTCACGATGCCGCGCTGCTCGAACGCCGCATTCGAGAGTACGGGTTGAACGTGGATGATTACCGCTGGTACATCGATCTGCGGCGCTATGGCAGCGTACCGCACAGTGGGTTTGGCATGGGCATCGAGCGCGCGACCGCCTGGATTGCCGGTACGCATCACATTCGTGAAACCATACCCTTTCCGCGCATGCTGTATCGTATGTATCCGTGACCTTCGTTATGCAGCACTCGCCATTGTATGATCAGCCAGACAGAATGGATCTGCTGTATGATGTCATCGACCATATTCCGGCTGGGATCCTGATCGTATCGCTGCCGGAATTTCGCATCCTCGCGATCAATGCGCGCGCCTGCGCGCGGCTGGGTATTCGGCTCGACGCACCCATTGCCGGGCGCCTCTGCTGTGAGGTCATTCCCCGCTTCACCGAGGATCGTCTCGATGAACTCTGGCTCTCGACAGCGGGAATACGCGCTGCCGATCCTGTGCCGCCGACCGAGGTAGGCTGCACGCTGACCCGCCGCTGGAATGCCTATCCGGTGCGCGATCAGGAGGGGCAGGCGGTCCGCCTGCTGCTCGTCTGGTTCGAAGGCGGGGAGACGCCTGAACATCAATTCGCCAGCAGTGTCCAGTACGTGACCCACGCGCTGCTGTCAACGCTCGACCGCGATCGGCTCCTGGACGTTATTCTCGAGCAACTGCACAGTGTTGTGTCCTACGATGCTGCCGCAGTGATTCTGCGCGACGATGCCGGGTATTATATCGCGGCAAGGTGGGGGTTCTCCGGGCATGACCCTTCGAACGATGGACGATTTCCCCGCAATGATCCATTGCTCAACCGGATCGAAGCGGCAGAAGAGCCGATTATTTTGCGCGATGCGACCGACACGGGAGCGACTCCGCAGCACGCGGGCGCGTACCATAGTCGGCTGGGCATGCCGCTCCGGGCACAGGGCGAGGCGGTTGGCATCCTGATGATTGAAAGCCGACTGCCGAACCGCTACACCCGCGCCGATGCCGCGCGCGCCCAGGCATTTGCCGCCTACGCAGCGCTGGCGGTGCGTAATGCCGAGCTCTACCGTCGCGCGCGTGAACAGAGCAACCGCCTGGCGTTCGTCGGCAAGATTGCACGGACGATCACAGCCACTCACGATCTGCGCCAGATTTTCAATTACCTGGTTGAATATCTGCGCAGCGTCGTTTCACTCGACGCCGCTGAACTTGCGTTGATCGATCGTACTGACCAGCGCCTGAAGTTGATAGCACGTTATCCAGAGATTGACGAGCCGGATGCAGAGAACGCGCTCTACAGCGATCAGGAGTCGCGTCTGCTCCATTCCATCATGGAACAGCGCCAACCGCGCGTCTTGCCGATGCACGGCGCATCCAACAACCCTCTGGTGTATCGTCTGACGTCGGCAGGCATGCGGTCGTGCCTTGTGGTTCCGATCACCGATAACAGGAACGTGCCTGGCATGCTTCTCCTGGCGAGTCGTCAACTCTATGCGTTTCCTGCCATCGAGATACGCACGCTTGCCGATCTCGCGCAGCATCTCGCGGTTGCTCTTCAAAATGCACAATTGCACCAGGCGCGTGAGAAAGCGCTCGCCGATCTGCGCGTCGCACAACAACGACTGATCCAGTCCGAGCGTCTCAAAGCCGTTGGTGAACTGGTCGCGGGGGTCGCGCACGAACTGAACAATCCGCTCACTGCTGTGCTGGGGTTTGCCAGTTTGTTGCAACAGACGGCGCCGGCGGAGATGCAGCACGATCTGGCGATGATCGTCGAAGGCGCGACACGTGCGCGGCGGATTGTCCAGAATCTCCTGGCGTTTGCGCGACAGCGCGCAGCGCATCTGGAAGAGGTCGATCTGAATATGGCGGTGCGTCAGGTCTTGGGATTGCTCGCTTATCAGATGCACAGCCATACCATTACGGTGGAAGAACGCCTTGCCCCTCAATTGCCCATGACGGTCGCCGATGCCACAGCGATCAAACAGATGCTGCTCAACCTGCTGAATAACGCGCAACAGGCGCTGGCAACCTGGAATGGCGAGCGGCGGATTATCATCACAACGCGCGCAGAAGAGGACGACGGTCAATCGCGCATCGTGATCGACGTTGCCGATACCGGTCCGGGCATTTTACCCGAACATCTGCCGCTGGTGTTCGAGCCGTTCTTTACCACCAAACCCATCGGTGAAGGGACCGGTCTGGGGCTTTCGATCTGCTATGGCATCGTCAAACAGTATCACGGAGATATTCGCGTCAGTAGCACGCCTGGCAGGGGCGCTTGTTTTACCGTCGAATTGCCGGTGCAACGGCAGTTTCCAGAACATGCCGTCAACACGCCAGCGAGCGTTGCGCAATCGTTGCAGACGCATCACGTGCTGGTCGTTGATGATGAAGCGCCGGTTGCCGAACTGATCGCCCGTCTGCTGCGCGATGAGGGATGGACAGTTGACGTGTGCCGTGATGGGGCGCTGGCGCTAGATTGGATCAACCGCAATGTCTACGATCTCATTATCTGTGATGTGCGGATGCCAGGGATGAGCGGCGACAAACTATTTGCGGAATTGAAACAGCGCGCGCCGCACCTGGCGCGCCGCATCCTGTTCGTTAGCGGCGACACAGCCAGCTCCAGCACGCGCACTTTTCTCGAACACAGCGGTGTGCGACATATCGAGAAGCCATTTGAGGCTGACGAGTTTCGCGCAACCGTGCGGCAGTTTCTTGCCGATCTGTCATAGTGCTGCTACGGCAGGCGCGTTCGCCCACCCACAGCGCGCTGCACATTGGCGGCCATCGAACGCGCGGCGTCGAGATAGACGGTGTAGACGTCTGCGCGACGCAGTCCCAGCGGCGCCGCAGCCACCAGCAGCAGCAGCGCAGGAATGTACCAGACCCAGCCAAAGGCGCTTCCCAGGAAGAAAAAGATCAGCGCAGCGCCGATCATAGTGTTCATCAGGGCAGCGCCGCTGTTGCTCCCGCTCAGCAGATCGCGCAGATTCGCCAGCACTAGCAGGATGCCCGCAGCAACGGCAAAATATGCCTGCACCCCTGCGCTCAACAACCCGCCAATGATCGATACGATGATGATCGCCGCAATACCGATGCCGATGTAGATGTAGAGCGGCGGAATGCCCCAAGAACCGCCTGAATTGTTCCGATAACCGTTCCCGTTCATCTCGTTCCTCGTTTTCTATCGCGCCACGCGCCTGTTTGACCGCTTTCCTGCCAATAGTACGCGCGCCTTACATCCTTTGTTGCGGTCTGGCGAGAGGCGAGAGGCGAGAGGCGAGAGGCGCGTCAGGTGGGAACGAATGCGACCTTTGAGGTCTGTGCCATGTACGGCGCTCTGCCAGCGATCAGCGCTGGCGGGAAGGCTTGCCTCCCCTGAATGCACGTCGCCATAATCTCAAAGGTCTGCTCTCCTGATTTCTACCCTCTGTTGCTCGAATCGCTCCATCTCATCATCATGAACGCAGGCAGAAGAAACAATAGGAACAAAAATACCGCAACAACCCACAATGATGGGCGCATGGCATCTGGATCAAGAATATGAAGATACAGAACAGATACCGTCAGAACGAATGCAATGATCACAGGAAGGATGGCGAATATTTTGCGCCAGAAGATTGCTGATATGATGATAGAAATACCAAAAAGGGCAGAAAGCACGAAATTGATATCAGGATAGAGATAACCTCTGGCGATTTCCAGGTCTCCATAAAGATAAAGGCTGATCAGCACGCTCCCGAAAATAAGTGTGTGTAGCGCGCCATAGACGATCAAAAATGCGCGAAGAAGAGAGAGCTTGTTCATTGTTCTCATGAGATCCTTCGTAGAGAATAGAAAGCAGTGTCATCTATGACCCACGAGATGCCTAAAACCCTACCAGGAGCCAAGTTACCGAAGCGGATCATCAGGCCACGAACCCTCAGCTGAGTTATTGTCGCAAGGATTGACCCATCTCGGGCAATTCCCTGCTGCACACGCAACAGCATTATAGCAAACCTCCCAAGAATCAGCAGTATGAAAAATTGCTGTCGCGCTATCAGGTATCTTGTATGCGACACAACTCCCCCAGCCGGCCCGATAGACTCCATCGATATCCTGCTCAGGAGGATTAGCCCAAATGAGTGAAGAACCATTTTCGGGCAACACTGAATATCTGGCGCCATTTTTACCAGGGTCAGTAAAGTTCCACATAACCTTTCCCGGGCCCCATATCGGTCGGACACATAACCCTAGGAGTTGTGCATCGCGCTTCGATGGTACTGGAGACTCGATAACTCTAACACCGATCATTCTAGACTTTTCGCTTCTGTCACTTGTAATCAACTCCATGACCTCCTCAGGAGAAAGTTGGCGCTGCCCTAAAAGCGCCTCGTATTTCAACATCAAACTAGCGAGTTCTGGATCATTCTGCAAAGAAAAATCAAAAGAATTTCCTGCATCTTTCGCAGAAACTGATGGTATTATAGAAGAGAAAATCAGCAAAACTAAAAACAACCATATTCTTTTCATAAATCCCTCCTTTAGAGACAAAGCTGGTATATTCTCTACATGCGCGCGGATGGCAGCATTGTAGAGTTTGGTTCATCAATGCAGATTAGCCCTTTGAACTCTAAGACCCCATTAGCCACGTATGAAGATATCATCTACGGCATAGCACCCTCAAACCCGTATGTCAATTAGGGTAAAACCCTTAATTTGGGTCCAATTTTTTGACCGTATTACAATCTACCTGAACAGAAGCAGCAGCAACCGCTTTCGTTCAATCGACAAAGGGTCACAATGAATCACAAACAACTGGGCGCAGATACGCTTCACACGACTCTTCTCAAGCCTCCTGTATTGCTTCCCTCGCCGCCAGCAGCGCCTGCGCCAGGTCGGCGCCGGTGGCGTAGCGATGCGCGAATGGGCCGGTGGCGTGCGCAATGACGCGCGCCAGCGCTGGCGGCGGCGCGGGCACGAGCGCCGCCAGGGTTTTCCCGATGGCGTACAGGTCGTTGCCCGGCAGCACCATGCCACGCAACTGCTCGGGGCTAGCGAATTCCGGCGTGCAGGTGATCGAACGCAGGTCGTAGGGCAAATCATAGCGACGCGCCGAACCCCAATCGATCACCACGAGCGTGCCGCTGTGATCCAGGATGAGATTGGCAGGCTTGATGTCCTGATGCACATACCCGGCGCGGTGGAGCGCATCGAGCGCCATGCACGTCTTCGCCAGCAGACGGACGAGAGTCGAGAGCGCAAGATGCCCCGCGCCTGCCAGTTCCTCAATCGTCTGCCCGTCAATGTACGACATCGTCAGCATGCTGTGGCCATCGCGCTCTTCATAGGCGATATACCGGGGCGCTGCAATCGGCATCCGCGCCCATTCGAGCCAGAAGAGCATACCCGCCTCACGGCGCAGATCGTGAACCGGCGCTCCGGGGAGCGTCCGTTTGATAATCACGCGCTGATCGGTGCAGGCATCGTGCGCCAGCAGCACCTCGTGCAGCGCCGTGCGACGGAGATGCACCAGCGCCCGCCGCCCGGACGTGAAGTGTGGCGCGGCATGATACTGCACCATTGCGCGCGCGTCAGAACGTGACAGCGCCACGGTTGCACTGTCGCACACCCGGCGGCGCACGCCGGTTTGGCGTCCTGGACACGATGCCATCGGCAGGCGCTGAACAGCCCTGATGCAGGCAACGAAGCCAACCCCAGACGACACCCGGCGACGGATGGCGACAAGGATGCGCTCGACCAGCACCAGTGCCAGACCGATGGAGCAGAGCGTGATGCTTTCCGCCAGACGCGACGCACTCTTGCCGAGCAGCAGTACGATCAGCGCCAGTGTGAGCAGTGTGAGCGCAAGTCGTTTCATTGCACCCTCCAGAGCGCCGGAATGCGCTGCAAACGAGCGATTTCCTCCTTCAACCGCCGGAATTCGCCGATGTTGCGCACGATCAGAACATCATCATCGCGGGTGATTGTGAGGCGCCCATAGTCGAACAGGCGTCCGGGCAGGCTCTGAGTGATCAGCACATCAACGCGATGCAGCGGGACCTGTTCCTCGCGCCAGAAGAACAATCCCCGCCGCAGCAGCAGCGTATCACCGCGCACGATGAGGATCGTCGTCAGTTCGCGGTACGCGCCGCGCACCGCCAGAACGAGGATTGCACACGCGACCGGCAAGACGATGATCGCAGCATGTGCGATGCCTGCCAGCAGCACGCCAGCGCCGAGCGCCAGGAGAACGACGATTTTGCAGCCAATGATGCTCGAATGAGGACGAAACACCCTGTCCTGGAGCGAGGGATACGCAGACGTCGCCATTGCAGCCTCCTCGACACTACCGGAACGACGCTGCCCATCTGAGCAGTGTCAGCGGAAGTGTCGGTCCCATGGTATCCAGACGATTGAGAAATAACTGAGATACGACTGAGAAATTCTATGAGATATTGAAAATATGAGGAATAAGTGATTTATATTGGAGATAATCTTGATAATACTCTGCCCTCATTCAAGATTATCTCCAATATCAGAGGCTGCACACTGTTGGAGGAGGCGGTGATTGCCGCAGCGCTGCGCAACGCGCCTGACGAGGTTCACGACATCAGAATCACCCTGGCTGCGTGTCAGCAATGCGTCTGCGAGGCGCGACATCCGTTGTCGTTCTGCATCAGTAAGATCAGGGATATCGAGATAGATCGAAAGCAGACGCTGCTCGATCATCGAGCGTTCGCACTCCCAGCGATGCACTTCATGATCGATGCGATACTCGGCAGCATCGAACTCTTGCAGGTAATCACCGTGGAACAGGCTAAGCGCCTCTTCGAGCAATGCGATCGCACTCCTCATCCGACCGGCGGTGATGTCCTGTTCTGCGCGCCGATACAATGCAACCACCTTATCGGTATCGGTTGTCCACGATGGATGACGTTTCAACGTTACGGTTGTGTCGGTAATATCCAGTGCATCCGCCATGCCCCAGCGCTCCAGCATCTGGCGCAGCCCGGAGATGTAGTGGGAGGAGTTTGGCAGATCGCTACGAACGCCAGGTTTGCGGCGGCGGCGATGATCGCCGGCAATTTCGATAAGCGTGTCGCGCGGGATGCGTTTTTCCACATTGGCGACCAGATACATGAGCATGCCATTGAGCATGTGGCGTCCAAGACGCCCCTTGTAGGAGACCTCCTCCCCGTTTACTTCAACCCTGAACGGTCCCAGGGTTGTGATAAAGACCGGCGGGCGGTGCAACCGATCCAGTGCATCGTGCATCTGCTGCACATCGCGCGCCTGTTGCTCGAGGCGATGAATATGCTGTGGAACGGTGATCGGTTCGGACTCCGTGCGCTCGATATAGTGAGCGAGCAGCAGCCCGATCACTTCCAACTGCGCCTGTTCGTCCGGCATCCGCTTCCGACGGCTCTGACCGCCGATCAGCAGAGCGCCATGCTGTTTGCGACCGACGTAGAGCGGCAGCAGCAGATCATAGCCGACAAGATGATGGAACGGTTGCAGCCGTGGTGCGCGGAGAACATCCGCCTGCACAGAAGCATCTGGCTTCTGACCATACGCGGCGAGCAGATGCGCTTCGTTCGTCGAGAACCAGAAGACGGCGACGCATTCTGCGCGCAGCCCCTGCGCCAGCGATTGCAGCACATCGCTGATCACCTCGTTGCGTGGCTTTTCAGACCCGATCTGTCGTGTGATGGCGCGCAACATGCTACGCACCCGGCGCTCTGCATCGCCAACACGCAGCCAGTCGAGCATGTCGCGCAGCTGATCGAAGCCGAAGTGGGTGGCAATGATCACCGGGATCAGGACAATCCCCAATACGAGCGCCTGATGCGCCGGCAAGACCTTCAGCGTTACGGAGCGAAACATTATCAGCACGCTCTCGTACACTGCCACAATGCCCAGGCTGGCAAACCCGCTTGCCAGGTAATCGCGTCCACTGTTGCGCCCCATATGACGTTGCACATAGGTCAATGCACCGTAGCCCATCACCACAATGCCACAACAGAGCAAAGCATATCCGACCTGCTCGATCCAGGCGGACGCCTCCGGCTGCGCTTGCTTCAGCGCTGATGCAGCCGCCACAGCGATGACACTCACACTAACCATGCTCGTTGCAATCAGCAGCCGGCGGGAGACAATCCGTTCGAGCGGCAATGCCTCGCGTCGGTACAGTCGCCAGGTCATTCCCCAGGCATGGAGCAGCACACCGCCGAGGTACACGCCGATCAGGAGCGGGGCAACCCACGGCTGAACAGTGGGGACGGCGAATGTCACGTCCCCAGGAATAAGACCAATCACAACCGCGAAGAGCGCATAATTGAGCGCGATACCGAGATGAACCTTGCGGACAATACCCTCTGTGCGCGTAAGTCCACGCACGCCGACGAGCCATCCGTGCCAGAAAGCCAGCGCAATCAGTCCTGAGATTGAACGGAGCAACGGGATAACGGCGGGTTCGAGAAGTCCGAGAGGCGACTCAAGCGTTGCGAAGAGAAAGTGGAGGCCGAGGGAGACAAATGACCAGCGCAACCAGCGTGTCGAGCGATGATACGCGGTGCGACTACCGAGGAAGAAACAGACCCAAAACCCGAGAATACCTCCGACAACCCGGATCAATAACGGGGCGTCCACAACAATGCTCCTTCCATACTGATGGGAGGATACGGACAACCTCGATATGCGCTCGATTCATACCTGTGTTACCTGGGAATTTCGAGAATTGCGCCGGAGAACAGTGCGCTCATACACGCTTCTATAGTAGATCGAAGGAATACGAGAGTCAAGTAGAGATTTCCTAAAAATCAATGACAGTAAGCGCCGTGTCAGATTACTGAGATTACATTTTCATATCGACCAGTGGGCGTCAGCGCGTCGAAGGGCATGACCCGCCAATCGAATGGCTGAACTGTCTCTGGCTGATCGCGCAAAGTATCCCAAAAACCGCCGCGTGAAGGACGGCGAGACAAGCGAAGGCGATGCCTTCGCCGACCCGACGAGATTTTCTGGATAGCGTCTCAGTCGTCAGCCGGCAGCAGGCGTTGGCTTCGACAGGCTCCGCCAACGCCTGCTGCCGGCTGACCACCGACGCGATGCTTGACGACGCGCCGACGTTTTACGTTGGCTGCGACAGGCTCAGCCAGCTGCGACAGGCTCAGCCAACGCCTGCTGCCGGCTGACCACCGACGCGATGCTTGACGACGCGCCGACGTTTTACGTTGGCTGCGACAGGCTCAGCCAACGTCAGCCGCACGACGGTCAACACGTGCATTTCTTGGGCAATATCTGCTTGTTCGCTCTATCAGTCGTCAGACGCGCGGCAGGCGTTGGCTGCGACAGGCTCAGCCAACGCCTGCTGCCGGGGTTAAAACGATGGCAGTTCTGGGGAAACCTTCACGCAATGGTCCACACGCCATTCTGGAAGATCTTCAGCGTGCGTTCACACCCGCGGGTTTGTTCATAAATGGCATCGATGATCGTCGTCAGACTCGACCGCAGCACATTACGGTCGTTGTGGGAGAGATCGTACAGTTCCTGATACGATAGCGACTTGAGCGCAGCGCTGATCGTAATTGTGGTGCGTTCGGTTCTGCCCTCAATAACGACCGGCACCATCTGCACCCGGCTGGCAATGCGCCGAATGAGGACGATTGCCTCTTCGAGCGTATATCCATCGAGCACCAGCAGGGTATGATCGTTCTTGAACCAGTACCCCCGAACGTCGGGTGAAATATGTGTCACTGCCTGATGAACATGGCGCTGCGCTGCCAGCAAAAACGGCTCATCGCTGCGGTGACGTTGGCGGCTGTGATCGATGTCGAGCACCGCAAGGGTCACATACTGACGTGACAGGCGTTCGACGACCGTCCGCACATTGGCGGCATCTTTGAACATCGCTGCAATTCGCTCCCAGATCTGCTCAATGTTCTGCAACCCCTCATCAAACTCAGGTCCGTGCATATCCATACCCTTAAACCAGCGCACATACTCTTCCACATACGTGTGGAGCAGATCATCATGTTTGCGGCGCAAGCGCGTCAGCCACCAGCGACCCAGCAGTTCGCTGAGAATATTGCCGAACACCAGGGCAACGAAGGCGGTTTCGCTCCAGATTGGCGAGACGGGCCGCTGCGATGCCAGATAGAGCACGCCGAACGGGTGCGTATCCCAATGAGACAGAAGCGGCGCTGCGAGCGCCACCTGGCAGCGCTCCTCCTGCGCGCCGAAGACGCGCATATCGTGTGCGGCATCACGGGTCAGAAACGGCTCACAGGTATTGAAGGCACGTCCGCTCAAGCCTTCCCCTTCGCCATGGAGGTTCAGCCGGACACGACGCGCAACCTCATCGGGATAGCCGGCGTGCGCCAGGATCGACAGATATGCTGGTTTGTAGAGATCATTGGGCAAGAGCAAACATGCCAGACTGACGTCGGCATCATCGCCAAAGATCAAATCGCGCACGCGAGCCATCAGACGGTTCAGCGCTTCGCGGGTATGCGACAGACGATACCCGTCGGAACGATAGCGATAGTTGTGAAGGCGCGTTGCCTGACGGAACTCAGGAAAGATCGCGCGGCACATGCGTACCATCCAGTCGAGGAGATGATCGCGCGCGGATGTGGCAATGAAGAGATCCGCCGGAAGAACGTCGCGCGCGGCGGATTGCACCATAAAAACCACCGTTGCATCCGGCGCCGACGGCGGATGGTAGCAGCAGAATTGCGCATCGTCCGGCACGGGAACACTCCACGGTTCACGGCTATAGAAAAGCACAATACTGCTCTCGTCATCACTCCACACGCTCTCACCGCTATCGGACGCCTCCCCGATAACGGCGGCGCGATCAACAGCGACCAGCATATCCTGCGGATGCGCTGCAATCTCTTTCCCGGTCGTTTCGAGTTCTGCGGCTGAGGAAGCGTCGATACGCCGCTCGACGAGAAACATGGCGATGATCCGGGCATCCGGCAGGCGACCGCGAAGTTCGCGCTGCGCCGCAAAAATCACCTGGCTCGCCAGCCGTGAAAGGAGAAAGCCGTCGGTGATTGCGTCACCTTCCTGGCGCAATACATCGGTAATGGTGTACGCTGCGCCCTGCTCAATCATGCCCTTAAATGAACGCACAATCTCCGTTGCCTGCGCCGGTCGATACCCTTCCCTGAGCAGTTCGGCAAACACCGCCAGCCGGCGGAGATCGGTCAGCGAATACGAGCGGGTGCTGCCAGGATGCGCATCAGCATTGTCATCCTGCCGGTAGAGTTCTTCAAAATAGCGGATTTGCGTATCCTTGAGACCGGTGAGTTCCGTCGCCCGCCCAATGCTGACGGTCAGATGCTCACGCCATTCGCCGACCTTCGAGAGCACCCGGTCAATAAGCGCCTGAACCTTCACATTGTCTCGAACTGCGGCTGAAGGCCGCGATGAAACACCATTGCTCAGCACCCTCAACCCGTTCAATGCCCCATTCACAGGTCGATCAAGACTCGTTTTTGTGGTCATCGGTTCCTCTCCCTCTAAGCAAAGAACCCGTCCAGGCACGATCAATGACCACGCCGGGACGGGTTGACCACAACCCGCGGTACCACCCCGCTTAGCACACTGCAACAGTCGCTGTGCTCACTCAAAGCGCTTAACGCGCGCAACGGCCGGGTTCGCCCTGTGAACAGGTTTTCCCCGACATACGTCACAGCCGAATACAGGCGCGCTTTGCCTTCGGCTTTCACCCTTCCGAAGTCGCTGTGGCACGCTCACGCCCTTTTCTCTGTGACGATGCGCCTCGACTCGTAGAAGAAGCGACTGTCCCACAAGTTGCCGGGAAGTCGCCAGATACGAGCATACGCATGACACTCTTTACTTTGTTCCTCAGTATACACCTCTGACAGACATGTGTCAACATCTTTCCGAGAAATTTTTCGTGGTGGATCGCAAATCTTCGACACATGATAATAAAAAGTGCACAATATACGCCCATAATTGAGAATATCAAGAAAGTTCCGAGTTGACAATTGCGAATGTTCCGTCATCCAGAGCCGGGCGAAGAACGTATCTAATTCTGGAAATCCTCTACCTCTGGACATGCCGGGCGACCTGAACTATCATTCAGGCACATCGTTATTGAAATCCACAACAGGAATACTATGACACACACACCTGTCTGTCTTGTTACCGGCGCAACGTCGGGTATTGGTGAAGTCACCGCGCGCGAGCTGGCGCGCCGCGGGATGCACGTGGTGATCGTCGGGCGCGATGCGGAGCGCACAGCAGCGACCGTGGCGCGCATCAAACAGGCGACCGGCGTCGATGTCGAACCGCTGATCGCCGATCTGTCATCGCAAGCCGGCGTTCGCTCGGTGGCAGAAGCGTTTGTGCAACGCCATACACGGCTCGACGTGCTGGTCAACAACGCTGGCGGCTTCTTTGCGGCGCGCCAGGTCAGCGCCGATGGCATCGAAATGACCTGGGCGCTGAACCATATGAATTACTTCCTGCTGACCAATCTGCTGCTCGACACCCTGCGCGCCAGCGCTCCGGCGCGGGTCGTTAATGTCTCATCGGACGCGCACCGCAGCGGGAGGATGCGCTGGGACGATCTCCAGTTCACGCGCGGCTACAACGGCTGGGCTGCGTATGCCCAATCGAAGCTGGCGAACATTCTCTTCTCGAACGAACTGGCACGCCGACTGGCAGGCTCAGGCGTGACATCGAACGCGCTGCACCCGGGATTCGTCGCCACGCGGTTCGCGCACAACAACGGCGCTTTCTGGGGTGGAGCGATGGCGCTGATGCAGCGTTTGTGGGCGATCAGCCCGGAAGAAGGAGCGCAGACTTCGATTTATCTGGCGACTGCGCCAGAAGCAGCGACCATCAGCGGCGGATATTTCGCTAAGTCGCGTGAGACAGCGCCGGCGCCACAGGCGCAGGATATGGATGCTGCCGCACGTTTGTGGGAAATCAGCGAGCGGATGCTGGTCAGCTCTGCGCCAGTTCCTCGAGACGGCGCACATTCACCAGCGTGATACTCGAACGGTCAATTTCGAGCAGGCGCGCATCGCGGAATTGATTGATCACTTTCGTCACCGTTTCGCGGTAGGTATTGATCATCTCCGCGAGTTGACGATGGCTGTGACGCGGCACGCTGGCGGCGTGCGGCCCGCCATGGCGCCGGGCAAGGTCGAGCAGGAGCGACGCCAGGCGCGCCGGCACCGACTTGAACGCCACCTCGTCGAGACGCCGGCTGATCACCGCGCGATGCAGCGCCATATCTTCAACGAGCGCAATGCCCAGTTCCGGCGTGCGCGCCAGCAGATCAGCAAGTTCATGGCGCGCAATGCGCACATATTGCACCGGCGAGGTCGCCTCTGCAAACGTGTCGTAGTACGTTTCGTCCCCCGCGCCGACATGCCCAAACACCTGCCCGGCCTCGATCAGGCGCAGCGTCATCGTCCGTCCTTCTCCCGATCGAAGGTGCAGGCTCACCGTTCCCGATTGCAGGACAAAAAGCGCATCGGCGGCGTGACCTGGGGTGTAGATCAATGTCCCGCGTTCTGCACGCTCGCCGGTGCGCCCGGCGACCAGGGGCGACCACGCGGTATCGGGGTAGTGGTGCGGTGCAGTACTCATAGTCACTCCATTGAAAAGGAATGCGCCCTGCCATCAGGTGCCGGCAATAAACGGTGAGTATGTGGACACAGGCGGACAGTAGACTTGCCAGAACGACACGTGCAATGTGTCACAAGCGTATTGTACCATATCTGGTTTCGCCGAATACGCAGGGATATGCGCGAACAATGCCGCAGTATGGTATAGTCAGCATCGATCACGAATCCCGATATCGTTGCCGCACGTGTTTTCCAGAGGTTACGCATGATGTCAGCCAGTCGCCAGGTCACCGTCGTCACCACCTATCTCGAACTGCCGGATCGGATGGCATTCCGCCCCTGGTTTGCTGCCGACCCCGACGTGACGGTGATCGAGTCGCACATTCCATTTCCGGCATTCTACCGCTTTTTGTACCGGGCTGTTGGCGAGACGTACCACTGGACGATGCGCCTCGACTGGAGCGATGAGCGGTTGCTGGAGTATCTGTCGCGTCCGTCCGTCACACTGCTCGTGCTCTATGTTCAGGGCACGCCAGCCGGATATATTGAACTCAACGCAGAGTCGGAAGAGCCGGATGTCGAGGTTGCCTACTTCGGGCTGGCGCCGATGTTCCACGGGCGCGGGTTGGGGAAGCATCTGCTGTCGACCGGCGTGCAGCGCGCGTTCGACGATGGCGCCGGTCGCGTCTGGGTGCATACCTGCACGCTCGACGGACCTCACGCGCTGGCAAATTACCAGGCGCGCGGGTTCCGTCCGTACAAAACCACGACGGAGACGGTTCTGCTATCTGGTTGAAGGCGAGAAGGTTGAAGGTGTCACTCCTGCCCCGATTCGTTGGTCTCACGAGAGGAGAAGGTATGCCACTCCCTATTCGCTGGATTTCGATGATTATGACAAGCCTGCTCATCGCCGGGTGCGGCGCTGCGCCGGCTCAGATGTCGTCCGCATCCGATGTGCGCAGCGCACCGCTTGCGGCAACGCTGCCCGCCACATCAGCGCCGCCAACGGCGACGCCCCTGCCGACTCTGGCGCCAACCGCAACCGTTGCGCCAACTCCTCCCCCAACCGCCACACCAGAACCGGCTCCTCCGCCAACAGCATTGCCTTCCCCTATCCCGACGGCGCAACCAGAGGCGGCGCCGCCGGTTCGACTGGTCATCGACGCCATCGACGTTGACCGCTCCCTGATACCGGTCGGTCTCGACGCCAACCGGATACCGGTTGTGCTGGATCACGATGTGGGATGGTACCGGCTTGGCGCGATGCCGGGGCAGGGAGACAACATCGTGCTTTGGGGGCATGTGTTGCGCTTCCGCAAAGCGCCGCACATTCCCGCCCCATTCGCGCGCCTGAAGGAATTGAGTCCAGGCGCAATCGTGACGCTCATCGATGCCAATGGCAACGAGCATCGCTACATCGTCACCCGGCAGGTCTGGGCGGAACCGGATGAAGTCCACTACATCCTGCCGCAGGGACGCGAGATGGTGACCATGGTCTCGTGCATTGGCGATAAAGTCATCACCGACGGCACGGTCGAGATGACCCACCGGCTGATCACGATTGCCGAGCCGGAAAAAAACGTTGAACGTTGAATGTTGAACGTTGAACGTTTCAGGTGGGAAGGGTGTGGACACCTCCGTTCCCGTTCGCGCAGGCGGACCGTCAGCAGAGCGGCGCTCCCGATTAAGGTGGTATAGGGCGGCAGCGCAGCCGCCCTGCGCCACAAAAGACGACAAGCCCGCGCGGGCGTGATTAGTCAGTAAACGAAGTTTTCCTACTTTTTTAGCTCTGAGCGCAGCGAAGGGTATCCTGCATCAGGACACGGCGGATTCTTCGCCGCACGCAACCGATGAATCACCGGAAGGGTGCAGGCGCGATGGGTCAGGAAACGACGCTCCGGCTGCCAGCGATTGACATCACCCCTGACGGGCCTGCGGCCTCCCGTCCGCCTGCGCGGACGGGAACGGCGGCGTCCACGCGCGGTGAGCGTGTCGAACCGCCCAGGTGGACGCCCGGCGGAACGCCTGCCCGGCGCGACTTCAGTCGCCAGCCCAGGCGCAGCGCCGCAGAGACGCGCGTGATTGCCGCCTGACCATGCATGCCTGGACCCTCACCGGAAAACGTACTTTACAGACCAGTGATGGTTTTTGAGAACATAATCCGGTATCGCCAGGTCTAGCCCGCGAAGGCGGGCTTCGCTTTCCGTAGCCCGAAGCTTCAGCCACCGGGCGGGTAGGCGGATAGCGGGATATTTAATCAAACTCCATAACGCCCGCGCTGAACGCACGAAGCCCCGCGTTATCGGGACTGGTTCCAGGCATGCACCCACACCAGGGGGAGGGCGCTGCCGCGCCCTTCGTGCGATCAGCCCGACGGTTCAGCCCTTCGACCCTTCGATAAGCTCAGGGCTCAGAGCGCCGCGTCGGGCGGCGCGGCGGACTGCCGCCTGACAATGCATGCCTGCCCCCCCTGGGCGCACCCATGATTCCCAAATGGCTGGTATCATGGTACGTCACAGGTTCCGCAAACAGATAAGGATGGATGTGTGGATGCACAAGTTTTCGACACCCTCGACCGTCTTGAAGTGATGGGGCGGGTGCGCCTAGCGCTCGATGGGTTGATGACCATCGAGCGGTATGCGTGGGACAGTCGCGGTGTGCTGACGATGGTCGGCAAACTTCACGCCCCCGCCGACGCGATTTACCCGCAGATCCGGGCGGGCATGGAGGCGCTGGGATTCACGCCGTTCCTGCGCAAATATGGCGACGATGTGGAGATCATGGCGCTGCCGTTCGTTGTTTCGGCGGCTAAACCCAGGGTTGTGCTGCCGATTGTGCTGTTTCTCATCACGATTCTCTCGACGCTTGCAGTCGGGGCGCTGTACGACGGGATCGACGTGTTCAGCAATCCGGCGGGGATTGTGGCGGGTATTCCCTTTTCGGCGACGATCATGGGCATTCTGTTCGTCCACGAAATGGGGCACTATGTCGTCGGGCGCTGGCGGCGCGCGCCGGTCAGTCTGCCGTACTTTATTCCTGTGCCGCCGATCCCGATCCCTGATCTCGGCATTATCACCTTTACCGGTACGCTCGGCGCGGTGATCGTTCAGCGCGAGCCAATGCTCGACCGCAAGACCATCCTGGAGATCGGCATCGCCGGTCCGCTCGCCGGTCTGGCCGTCGCCATTCCGCTGCTGTTCTACGGGCTGGCAACGTCGCCAGTCGGTCCACCCCCAGAAGGGGGCTACATTCAGGAGGGGAACTCGATCCTGTACGCAGCGGCGAAATATCTGGTGTTCGGGCAGTTCTTGCCGGGCAATGGCTTAGATGTGCAGTTGAACGCCGTCGCCTGGGGAGCATGGATTGGGCTGCTGGTGACGATGATCAACCTGCTGCCCATCGGTCAGCTCGATGGCGGGCATGTGGCGTATGCGCTGCTCGGCGAGTATGCCCATTATCTGGCGTATGCGTTCATCGGCGGGTGTGTTCTGCTCGGAATGCTGGCAGCGCCGAACTGGCTTCTATGGGGGGTGCTGGGGCTGCTGATCGGTCCGCGTCATCCGCCGCCACTGAACGATGTCTCGCGGATTGGCCCGGCGCACGCCGCCCTTGCCGTTCTCGGATTGATGACCTTTGTGCTGCTGTTCATGCCCAATCCGTTGCAATTCGTCGGGGTGTGAGCACGCCAGACGCTGAAGCGTCTGGCTATTCATTCCGCTCATCGTTGTCGTCGTCGGGGGTGCGTTCGAGGGCGGAAAGCGTCGTTCCGGCGCAATGGTGGCGCTTCTGGTTGCGCACGTAGGCGACCACAATTGGTTTGTCGCGGTCGCCGAAGGTGAATGCGCCGTATCCGGTCTGCCAGGCGAAGTTGATCCCGGCGTGTTCCCGGTTGACGATGTATGAGCTTGCGCCTTTGAGGTGGCGGACGCACTCGGCGACGGCGATCGTGGGCGGGATGGAGATAGCCAGGTGGATGTGGTCCTCGACGTTGCCGATTGCGTACACGAAAACCTTCAGTTCGCGGGCTTTGTCGCGCAGGGCGCGGTGGATGGAACGCTCAACGTCCCTGGTGATCGTGGGGCGCCGTCGATATGTCGCCCACACGAGGTGGTAGTAGAGGCGCCGGTAACTCATGGCTGATTCCTTTTGCCATCGCTGGTTCGATGACCAGCCACGAATTTGACTCGTATACCGCACGAGGGGGGAGTTGGAAACGCCTCGCACGCCAGGGGCGACCCTCGCACGCCAGCACGCCAGGGGCTGAAGCCCCTGGCTATGTGTGGCGATTGTGAAATTTCGAGGATATGACGTCGATGATTCGGACCGCTATCCTGCTCGCTGCCGGCGCCGGCAGGCGCTTCTGGCCCTACAATGTGGTTCGCAACAAATGCGCCTTTCCGGTTGCGAATGTTCCCGCCATTCGCCGCCTGTCCGACGATCTCGCCGCACTCGGCGTCGCCCGGCAGGTCGTGGTCGTCGGCGCGGGGGAAGCCAGCGTGCGCGCGGCGCTGCGCGGCGCCGCCGCCGAGATCGTCTTCGTGCGCCAGGCGCACCCCGACGGCACGGCAGCCGCCGCGCTCCTCGGCGCAGCCGACGTTGACGATGAGTTCTTCGTCGTTGCTGGCGATCTCGTGACCGACCGGGCAAACCTGGCGGCGCTGCGCGACCGCTTCGCGCGCGACCGTCCGCTGGCAGCGGCGCTCGTGCAACCGCTCGGCGCAGAATCCTCCCTCGACTGGTTCATCCCGTTCGTTGAAAATGGCGTGTTGCGCGGCGTCGAGGGGCATAGCCGCGACGGCGACCGGCGCTTCTGCGGCGTGTACGCCTTCCGTCCCGCAGCCATCCCCTTCCTGCGCGACAACCCCGCGCTCGTGCGCGTCGGCGTCGGCGGGATGCCGCCGGTTGACGCCGAGATTGTGCAGTCGCTCCAGATGATGGTGGACGACGGAGAAACTGTAGCGACGGTCGATGCGCCCGGTTTCCACGTGGACCTCGACAAGCCGTGGCACATTCTCGAAGCGAACGAGCGCGTGATCGGCGCCATGGCTGCGGCGCTCGACGGCGACCGGATCGACCCGACGGCGCGCGTCCACGACGGCGCCGACATCCATGGGCGGCTGATCCTCGGTCCTGGCGCCGAAATCGGCAATCGCGCAGTGGTGGGCGGCGACCTGTGGCTTGGCGCGGGCGCAAAAGCGTTGAATGGAGCGATCATTCAGGGGCGCGCAGTGGTGGGGCGCGAAACCGTGCTGCGCGACTACTGTCAAATCGGCGGCAACTCATCGCTCGGCGCGCGCGGCGTCTACGGGCATGGCGCCGAGTTCAGCGGCGTGGCGCTCGACACCGTGTACTGCTACCACTACTGCGAAATCTGGGGTGTGGTCGGCATGGCCGTCGACTTTGGCGCGGCGACGGTCTGCGGCAACCTGCGCTTCGACGACCGCGAGACCGTCTGGCGCATCCACGGGCGCGCCGAAATCCCGACGACCGCTGCCAACGCTGCATACTTCGGCGACTTCTGTCGCACCGGCGTCAACGCGATCATCATGCCGGGGCGACGTCTGGGCGCCTACAGCATCTGCGGTCCTGGCGTCATCCTGCGCGACGACCTGCCCGACCGCACGATGGTCATGGTCGAACAACAGGTAACCACCCGCCCCTGGGGACCGGAACGGTACGGGTGGTAGGGATACACCACAACAACCCTGCCATCGCACCCCGCCCGACCGCAAGGGGCTTGGGAGCGCCCCACGCCCTACACGGAGGGAGAGATGGTGAGCAACAATCATACCCCCCTCTCCCCGTGTGGGAGAGGGGGGCGGGGGGAGAGGGGCAAACAACACAACCCTGTGGCACGCCGTTACTGCTCACCTGCTCACGCTGCCGTCTCACCCCTCGCCCACGCAATCCACTGATCCGTCAATGCCACAAGCTCAGCCAAGCCAAGCTCGGCAAAAATCGCCCGGGCCCGTTCAAGGTACGGCAACGCCTCTGCGCCGCGCCCGTACTGCACCAACGCAACGCCATAATTATGGAGATCTCTGCCCTCGCCGTATCTATCATTGATTGAGCGGCGCAACTCCAGCGCCTGTGCAAGCAAACGTTGCGACTCGGTCGGATCACGGTCAATATGGAGCCGACTGAGCGCCGCTAGCACATTGGCTTCGCCCAGCCGGTCGCCAATCTCCCGGTAGAGGGTGAGCGCCTGCTGATCGCTCGCCAGCGCCGCCTCACGATCATCCCGGAACTGCTGCACGTCCCCCAGCGCTTGCAGCAAAGGCGCAGCGAACAGCGCCAGCATCCGCACCGGCGTCACGGCTGCGGCGGCGTTTGCAACAACCATCGCAACACCTCGTCATCGGTCGCAGTGGCAAGATCGAGCGGCGGTTGACCGGGGCGGCGCAGCGTGCCGCGCGGCGTCTTCCCGTTGCGGCGCTGCGTAGCGCGCCATGCGTTCAGTTTTTCAGCGACCTTTTCAGCCAGCACGATGGCTGCCGTCGCGCCGCTGGCCACTTTGCCGATATTGTCGAACAGCACGACAATGGTCTGCCAATCAACATCTCTGACCGGCTGCTGCTGCACATCGGCGCCGGCGCTGCGGAGCGCAGACACAAGGGTCTCACGTTCGTCGGGCGGGAAGTCGAGGGTGAAACTGAGATCGTCGGTCATAGCGGGTCTCCTGCGCTCAAACGTGAGACAAGCGTAGCACATGACGCAGGAATCGGCAAGAGGGCGAGGGATGGCAGAAGTGTAACGCGCGCCGCCTCCCGCGTCAGTGACGGTCACGCGCGTCGGCGCGCCCGCAGCGTTGACGTTGCCTGCGGTTCGTGGGCGGGCGCGGCGATCCGGGGCGTCTCACGTGACCGTCACCGCTAGCACGCCACTGGCGCCCGGTAGCGCGTGGTGATGGGGCGATCCCGTGTCAGTGACGGTCACGCGCACTGGCGCGCCCGCAGCGTTGACGTTGCCTGCGGTTCGTGGGCGGGCGCGGCGATCCGGGGCGTCTCACGTGACCGTCACATCTGGCGCTGGCTCGTGGGCGGGTGTGGCGATCCTGCCCGTCCCTGGCGACCGTCACTGTGAACGAGTCTGGTAGCGCCGGGGTGCTGCGGGCTGATGGAGTATGCGCAATTAATCCAGCATCGCCCGGTCTAGCCCGCGCAGGCGGGCTTCGCTTCCCGTAGCCCGCGACTTCAGTCGCCGGGCGGATAGGGGAATAGCGATCGCGCTCACCTGCCCTGCGCGAGGATCTGGCGCACCTGGTCGAGCACGTCGCGCTCCCGCGCGAAACTGGCGATCTCCGCCGCCTCTTCGAGCGCAAACCAGCGCACATCGTCAACTTCCGCCGCCTGCGGCATCAGTGATCCGCCGGTATACCGCACCAGAAACAGATCGACATATTTGTGGATGCGCGTCGAACCGGCGCGAAACCAGTACTCAATCGTGGCAAGGTGCCGCTCGACCTCGCCGTACAACCCGGTTTCCTCGGCAATTTCGCGCACCGCCGCGGCTTCCGCCGTCTCGCCGCGGCGCACGTGCCCCTTGGGCAACCCCCAGCGTCGCCCTTCGTTTGTGGCAATCAGCGCCACTTCATACCGATGACTATCGATACGGTAAATGACGCCTCCCGCGGAGTAGGCAACACGTTGTTCGGGCATCGATGGATGATCAGGCAGCGTCATGCGTCAGCGTCACTCTACACTCGTTTAGGGAGGCGCCCGGCGCGCATGTCCCAGTAGTGATTCACCGCGTAGCAGACCCGTTCCTTGGCGACCATCGCATTCTCCCAGCCGATCGGCTCCACGCGCGCGCCCTCCAGGTCTTTGTAGACGGTAAAGAAGTGCTCCACTTCCTTGAGGTAGTGCGCCGGCAACTGCGTGTAATCGTTGAAATCGGCGAAGAATGGATCGTAGTGCAGCACAGCCAGGATCTTATCATCAGACTCACCGCGGTCGGTCATGCGAAACATGCCGATCGGTCGGGCTTCGACGATACAACCGGTGAACGTCGGCAGGTTCGTCATTACCAAAACGTCCAACGGATCGCCATCGTCATAGTACGTCTGCGGAATAAAACCATAGTCGCCGGGATAATGAACCGCCGAATAGAGCACCCGATCTAGCTTGAACGCGCCGGTCTGCTTGTGATACTCATATTTATTGCGTGATCCTTTGGGGATTTCAACAACGACATGAATAACATCAGGCGTACTCGGACCGGCTTCGAGTTCGTGCCAGAGGTTCATAGTCATCAGTACTCCACTACGCTGCAAAGAAGTCGCTTTCTTCCGCATTATAGCACGCCAGCGTCATCGCTGTGGAGCGCATCGAATGTCCTGGCATCGCCCTCTCGCGCTTTACAGCAAGAAAGGCGGGTTCATCACCCGCCCTTCACAGCAAACCCGGGCGCCCGATCACCGGTCGAGCAACCCGCCGATCAATCGCCCAGCACATAGTCGCTGCTGCTGCTCCCGCCCGTCGGCAGGTACCCGGCAACCGCCTTCGCCAGGTTGGTCGTCGGCATCGTCTGCAGCCAGACGCGCCCCGGACCGCGCAGCGTCGTCAGGAACAGTCCTTCGCCGCCGAGCAGAATGTTCTTGAACCCCTTCACCATCTCGATGTCGAACTCCACCGTCGGCTCATACATCGCCACATGCCCGGTGCTCACCTTCAACACCTGCCCCACATCCAGCGTGTACTCGACGATCTCGCCGTCCAGACAGACGAACGCCACTCCCGGACCGGTCAACTTCTGCATGATGAACCCTTCACCGCCGAAGAACCCCGCGCCCAGACGCTTGCGGAAGTGAATGTCGAGACTGACGGTCTTCTCGGCGCAGAGAAACGCCTGCTTCTGGACGATCATCGTCTGCCCTTCGAGGAGCGGCACCGGCACGATCTTGCCCGGGAAGTCGGACGCGAAGGCGATGATCCCCTTGCCGCCGACGGCGGTGAACTCATTGAGAAACAGACTTTCGCCGGAGATGGCGCGCTTGAACATGCCGCCAAGCCCGCCGCCGCGGGTGTTGGTCGCCATCTGGATATTGCCAGACATCCACGACATCGCGCCTGATTCTGAGTAGACCGTTTCACCCGGATCGAGTTCGAGGATCACCGCCTGAAGGGTCGTACCGACAATCTGATACTCCATCCCGGTCACACCGCGTCCGCGCGTCGTCACCGTTGGATCGGGCAGGTCCAGGCGCTGCCCCATCTGATTGCCGAAGGCATACGTTTCACCCGTCGCCTCCCACGATGGCGGCGGCGCAGAAGACTGCGCCGGGGGCGCGGCGGGCGGCGGCGGTGCGGCGGGTTGCTGGGCGGCAATGCGCGTACCGCAGCGGGAACAGAACTTCGCAGTCGGCGATAACACTGCACCGCATGTTGGGCATTGCATGAGATCGCTCCTTGTCTGCTTCAAGGTTGAATACGGAAACGCCAAGGGGGCTTGAACACCCCCGCCATCATGAACGACACCTTCCCGCAATCTCGACCATCGACACTAACCCCTTAACCCCTAATTCGCCTTACTCAATGTCGCCAGGAACTCGGCATTATTGCGCGTCTTCGCCATGCGCGTCAGCACCAGTTCGGTGCCTTCGCCCTCACCCAGCATGCCGACCATGCGGCGCAACGTCCACACCTGGCGCAGCACATCGGGCGACAGCAGCAATTCCTCGCGGCGCGTACCGCTGCGGGTGATATCGATCGCCGGAAAGACGCGCTTCTCCGCCAGTTTGCGATCGAGGTGCAATTCCATATTGCCGGTGCCCTTGAACTCCTCGTAGATCACATCGTCCATGCGACTGCCGGTATCGACCAGACAGGTGGCAATAATCGTGAGCGACCCGCCATTTTCGATGTTGCGCGCGGCGCCGAAGAAGCGTTTGGGCGGATAGAGCGCAACCGGATCGATGCCGCCGGAGAGCGTGCGCCCGCTTGTCGGCATATCCAGGTTATAGGCGCGCGCCAGGCGGGTGATCGAGTCCATCAGGATCACGACGTCCTGCCCGCCTTCGACCAGGCGCTTGGCGCGTTCCAGCGTCATCTCGGCGACCTTCGTATGATCCTCAACCGGCTCGTCGAACGTCGACGAGATCACATCGCCCTTGACCGACCGCCGCATATCGGTGACTTCCTCCGGTCGCTCGCCAATGAGCAGGACCATCAGGTGAATATCCTGATAGTTGGTCGTGATGCCATTGGCAATCGCCTTGAGCAGCAGCGTCTTACCGGCTTTAGGCGGCGACACGATCAGGCCGCGCTGCCCGCGACCGATCGGCGCCACCAGGTCGACCAGGCGGGTGGCAAGCAGGTGCGACTCGGTTTCGAGTTTGATCTGCTCATTGGGGAAAATCGGCGTCAACTGATCGAACGAGGGGCGTTTCCGCGCCGTCTCTGGATCCATCCCGTTGACCATCTCGACGCGCAGGAGCGAGTAGTAGCGCTCACTCTCCTTTGGCGGACGGATCTGACCCCAGACGCGGTCGCCGGTGCGCAGCCCAAATCGTCGGATTTGCGATTGCGACACGTAGACATCATCCGGTCCCGGCAGCATCCGCTCACCGCGCAGGAACCCGTACCCATCGGCGACAATGTCGAGCACGCCGTCGGAAAGCGTATGACCGGCTTCTTCGGTCTGCATCTGGAGCAGTTTGAAAATCAGATCCTGCTTCTTGAGGTTGCTCACGCCGGTCACACCGATCGCTTTCGCCATTTCGCGCAGCTCATTGAGCGTTTTACTCTCAAGTTCGGCAACATTAATCATTGGTTTGTCGCGAACGGGTTCTGTGTACTCGGCGACCGGATCGCCGCCATTGTTGGGGGTAGCATTTTTCATTCTCATTCTTGGCACAGAAAACTCCTTGCTGACGTGGGTACACGCCAGCGATCAAAGAGCGAACAAGGGATCAACCCTTCCACATGGGCCGACAGGTGTTTCGTTGTGGCATAGAATATTTTACTGACGCACAGTACACTGCAACTGCGTGTGCAGTGCTCAGATCAATTGCACAGCGCCAGTTCCGTTGTTGTGGGAATGATACCTGTACCAATCAGTAGTTGGCGCGTTGGTTCCATACACAAGCTACATTGAACGGCGCTCGACCACACTGAGGGCTCACGGCGGTTGTGTCACTGAAGTAGAGGGCTACGCCATGCCTTATATAGTAGGTACAGACTCACACCACAGTATGGTGAACGCCTGGCGCTTTCCAGAGGAATATCTGGCTTTTGGAGTCGCATTCGGATGCGAGAGCTGGAGGATTGCCAACGCAATGCTTCACTCGCACACTTATTATAGCACACTTGTCAAGATTTGGCGCAGAATCCGGCGCTGCATTGTTGACGCAGCGCGCTCATATGCCGTACAATGCATACGACATTACCGCATACTGCGGCATGTGAACAACCCCCAGTATGCCAGCATACCTGGCAAAGGCTCGTATCGCTATGAAGAAGCTTTCTAGCGCCGCGATTCGTGAACAGTTCCTTCAATTCTTTGAAGAACGCGGTCACGTTCGTGTGCCCAGTTCATCGCTCATCCCGGGCAATGATCCGACCCTGCTGTTTACCAACTCAGGCATGGTGCAGTTCAAGGACACGTTCCTCGGGCTTGAGCGCCGCCCTTATACTCGCGCAACAACGGTTCAGAAATGTCTGCGCGTCTCCGGCAAACACAACGACCTCGAGGAGGTCGGTCCATCGCCGCGCCATCATACGTTTTTCGAGATGCTCGGCAACTTTTCGTTCGGCGATTATTTCAAAGCCGACGCTATTCCGATGGCGTGGGAATTGCTGACCCGGGTGTTCGAACTCCCTGTCGAACGCCTGTGGTTTACCGTCTTCGAGGGCGACGATGAGGTTCCGCCCGATGATGAAGCAGCGCAGCTGTGGGTCGCCGCCGGCGCCGATCCGGATCGGGTGCTGCGCTTCGGGCGCAAGGATAACTTCTGGGTCATGGCGGATGCCGGCCCGTGCGGTCCCTGCTCCGAAATTACGATCTATATCGGCGATGATCTGAAGGCGATGAGCGCGCAAGGGGTCAACTCCGACGATCCGAATTATGTCGAAATCTGGAACAATGTGTTCATGCAGTTTGAACGCAGTACGATGCAGCCGCTCCATCGTCCGTCGGTCGATACCGGCATGGGACTCGAGCGCATGGCGATGGTGATGCAGGGGGTGCATTCCACCTATGACACCGACCTGTTCATACCGCTGATCGAGCGCCAGCTGGCGCTGCTCGGCGCCGATGAGGCGACGTACCGCGCCCACGTGGCGCCTTACCGCGCCGTCGCCGATCATAGCCGCGCCGTGGCGTTCCTGATCGCCGATGGGGTGCTGCCGGGCAATACGGGGCGCTCGTATGTCCTGCGTCGCATTTTGCGCCGCGCGGTCTACCAGGGGCGCACGGTCGGCTTCGAGAAGCCGTTCCTGTCCGAGATCGTCGCGGTGGTGATCGAGCAGATGGGCGCCATCTACCCGGAAGTGCGCGAACGCGCCGATTTCATCCTCGAAACCGTGGATCTGGAAGAACGCCAGTTCTTGCGCACGCTCGCCGGCGGCATCAGCATTCTGAATAGCGTTATCGAGCGGGTGCGCGCCGGCGGCAGCACGGTCATCCCCGGCGACGACGCCTTCACACTCAAGGATACCTATGGCTTCCCGCTCGACCTGACGCAAAAAATCGCCGCCGAATACGGGTTGACGGTCGATGAAGCCGGGTATGAGCGCCGCATGGACGAGCAACGCGCCCGCGGACGCCGCGCGGCGCAGTTCAAGCGTGCCGCCGATGCGGAGGTGTGGGCGGATATCGACCTCCCGCCGACGCGCTTTACCGGCTACCTCGCCGTCTCCGGCAATGCGACGGTGCAGGCGCTGATCGTCGCAGGGGATCAGGTCGCTGAGGCGTTTGCCGGTCAGCAGGTGCAGATTGCGCTCGATAGTACGCCCTTCTACGCCGAAAGCGGCGGGCAGATCGGCGATACCGGCGCGCTGATCGGGCCGCGTGGCCGTGTACGGATCGATGATGTGCAGCGCCCCGTGCCCGGCGTGATTGTCCACTACGGCGTGGTGGAAGAAGGAGTCATCGCCATTCACGAAACGGTTGCGGCACAGGTCGATAGCGTGCGCCGCGCCGCCATTATGCGCAGCCATACGGCAACACACCTGCTCCACCGCGCCCTGCGTGATGTGCTCGGCGAACACGCGGCGCAGGCCGGGTCGCTGGTCGCGCCGGATCGCCTGCGGTTCGACTTTACTCATACCCGCCCGGTGACGCCGGAACAACTGCGCGAGATCGAGCGGCGCGTCAACGCCTGGATCCGCGCCGATACGCCGGTCGCCTGGCAGGAACTTCAGTATCAGGCGGCGATTGAGGCGGGGGCGATCGCGCTGTTTGGCGAGAAGTACGGCGATGTGGTGCGCATGGTGACGATCGGGTGCGTCAATGGGAGTGATGCGCCGTCTCCGGCGGCTCTCGCCGAACGCCAACGGTCAGGCTTCACGATGTGTTCGCGCGAATTGTGCGGCGGCACCCACGTCGGTCGGAGCGGTGAAATCGGGCTGTTCCGCATCGTCTCGGAAAGCAGCGTCGCGGCCGGTGTGCGCCGCATCGAGGCATTGACCGGCGCTGAAGCCGAGCAGTGGGTCGATGCCCAGATTGCCACGCTGTACGAAATCGCCGCGCGCGTCGGCGCGCCGCAACCGCAACTGGTCGAGCGCATCGAGGCGTTGCTTGCCGACCTGAAACAGCGCCAGCGCGCCCTCGATGAACTGAACGCGCGCCTGGCGCGCGGCAATCTCGAAAGGTTGCTCACCAACGTCCAATCGGTGGGCGCTATCCGCTTTCTGGCAGCACAGGTCGAAGCGCCGGACATCGCGCGCCTGCGCGAAATGGGCGACTGGCTGCGCGATAAACTGGGGTCGGGCGTGGTGGTCCTGGCAGCCGTCATTGACGGCAAAGCGCAGATCCTGGCGATGGCGACGCCCGATCTGGCAGGGAAGCGCATCCACGCCGGCAACCTGGTGAAGACGCTGGCGCCGCTCGTCGGCGGCAGCGGCGGCGGGCGCCCCGATATGGCGCAGGCTGGCGGACGTGACGTTGCGCATATTCCAGCAGCATTGGAGCACGTTGCCGCAGCACTTGCGGCGCAGGCGGGGGATTGACCCCAGGGAGATCCGGCATGTCGGACGACACTTCACCACGCCTCTCGAAACCGCAACCGACAGGGATCACGGCGGTGCTCAGCGCCATTCTGGCCTCCAATCCGGCATCGGCGGTTGTGCCGGTTGTTCCCGCCGATACGCTTGACGGCATTCTGGAACGGGTGCGCGCTGCGCGCGCCAGCAGCGTTCAGTTGCTGGTTCCCGAAGGCGTCCCGGCGCTCCAGGGACGGCGCAGTTTTACTGCGCTGCGGTTGATCTTGCAACGCGATGGCATCAGCGTGATGGTTATCAGTCCCGACGCGGACGTGCTCGAAGCGGCGCGCGCCAGCGGTCTGGAAACCATGGAGGTCGGCGACACATTGCCGCCACGACCGACCGCAACGGCGCCTGCCGCACCTCCGCCTGCGCGCCCCACGATCAATGAGCGTGATGCTGAGTTTCTACGCGCCCTGGATCAGGTTCCGTCGCAGGATCAGTATGCCGAACTATCGGCGGCGGATGCAGCCTTTGCAAAATCGCTCGACAACTTCTCCGAGGCGGTTGCTGCGGTTGCACCGTCTTCAGCAGAGAAGACGGCGCCCCTGCCAGGCGCCGCTCCTTCCGACCGGGTGAGCGCCGCTGACATCCGCCTCAGCCCGGAAGAAGAACGCCGCGCCGCCATCCACGCAACCGGGCGACAGAGTACCGCACCACGCCGCGCCGCCACTCAGCGCCGCGCCACGGCGGCGCCCCCCAGGAGCAGCGCGCGTCGCTCAGCAACCCCTGCGCGCGCCGGCGACCGGACGATGATCATCGGCGTCGCTATTGCGGTCCTGGTTGTTGCGTTGCTGATTGCCTTCGGCTGGTACCAGGCGAATCGGGTGTCGGTTATCGTGGGACCACCGGTGATGCAGAGTCGCAACCAACCCTTCCGCGATGAAGTCATCCCGATTACGACTGCCGACCCCGGCGTCAATCCATCGTCGATCCAGGCGGCGGTTGTGCCGGCGGACGCCACCTTCACAGTTCAGGGGCAGGTGACCAGCGAGACGCTGACGCCGGTCGGTCGCGCAACCGGTCAGGTGCGGATCATTAACGTCATTGAACAGCCCTTTCCGCTCCCTGAAGAGACGGAACTGCTCGGCCTCAACCCCAACGGCGCCGAGGTGCGCTTTGCGATTGAAGGACCGGTTACCGTGCCTCCCGCCGTTACCACGGTGAGCGACCGCGGTCGAAGCACGACGTATGGCGAAATCGTTGTCAATGTCGTCGCGCGTTCGCCTGGCAGCGCCTCGAATGTTGGCGCCAATGCGCTGAATCAACTGCTCATTCCGGGAATGCAACCGATTGTCAGCGACAGGGGAAATCTGCTGATCCGGCACGACGCGATTGGCGGCGGCAGTGAACAGATGCAACGGATCGTCACCGAAGCCGAGGTGCAACGGGTGCTCGGCGAGGCGTTGACCGGTCTGTACAACGCCGGGATGCAGCAACTTGCTCGCCAGATCGATCAGAATCTCCTGGCGATCGACCCGACGACGATCTTCCCCAGTTCCATCGATCTAGCGCAGCCAGAGGCGTATAATCCGCCGCTCATCGAACCACCCATCGGTCAACCAGTGGACCCTGCCAATCCGGTCTTTCGCCTGACCGTCAGCACCCGCTTCAGCGCCCTGGCCACCCCCCGCGATCGTCTGGTCAGCCGGCAACTCGAACTGGTCGTGCCACAGCATTTCCTGCAACGCAACACCCTCTGCAACCCTGGTGAACGTGTCGGGTTCGATGTCGCCGGATGGCGCTGGGATGGCGCGAAACTGACGATCAACGGCGCTGTGACCTGCACCGAGTACGGGATGATTACTGCGGATACACTCAACCAGATCAGGCAAGCGCTGGTCGGCGCCTCGCGCAGCGATGCGGAAACCATCCTCCAGCAGTTTGCACAACAGGGATTGATCGGCGACTACAGCCTCCCTGCCATCCAGACATTACCGGGGTTCGGCTTCTTGATCGATGTGCGACCTGCCAGCGTCACGTCGTAATCGCCCGGTCTGCGGATCTGTGGTCAGGCGGCATTGAGCGCCAAGCCAGGCGTTGGTTTCGACAGGCTCAGCCAACGCCAACCGCCGGTGCGGTTCCAATGTCGATGGTATGATACGAGAGATTCCCCGGAAGGAGGAGCGTTGTGTCGCCTGATGAACCTGGACGGGTCATGGCGCTCGATGTCGGTGAGCGGCGCATTGGCGTGGCATTGAGCGACCCGACTCGCGCTTTGGCGACACCGTTGACGACCATTCGCGCCGAACCGCGCGCAACGGCGCTGAAACGGATTGTCACCCTCATTCGTGACCATGAAGTGACTGCTCTGGTCGTCGGGTTGCCGTTGACGATGAGCGGCGATGTTGGACCGCAGGCGACACTGGTGCAGCAATTCGTTGACGAACTGCGCCAGGTGATCGAGATCCCGCTCTACTTCGTCGATGAACGGCTAACGACCGTGGCAGCCGAGCGCATGATGATCGACCTGAAACTCAAACCCGAACAGCGCAAGGCGCGCATCGATGAGGTGGCAGCGTCGATCATCCTGCAGGATTTTCTCGATGCGCACCGGCAGACGTCGGAGTAGTCCCCAGCGTTTCGATCCACGCCAAAATCGTGTGCAACACATCTTCGAGCGGCGCAAATGTATCGACCGTCAGATGCGGCTCGTGAATGGCATAGTTCGAGGTGTCAGCCCGCCGGCGCAGGTGGTTCTGCAAGTGTTCCCACGTTGTCACATGATGCGACGGCAGGCGCAACGCGGCGCGTTGTTCGATCCGACGCTGCCATTCCTCTTCTGACGAACAGACGCATTCGATCACGAGCAGGCGCGCGCCGGTGTCGTGGGCGACGACACATGCGGTAGTGTAGCCGCTGACTTCGCTCAGCGGGCTGTCACAGATGACGCTCAGGTTCTGGAGCAACTGCCGTCGCGCCACATTAAACATAGCGATGTATGCCAGCCCGCCGGCATCGTCTACATGACCGTCCAGGACATCCTTGATGTCATCTTTGTCGATCAGCGGGATGCCAAGGCGCCGGCTGAGACCGCGCGCAACCGCGCTTTTGCCGGACCCGGGGTGACCTTTCATGGCAATAAGCAATGGACGATTAACTGCCGCCACGGACGTTCATCGGACTAAGAACTGGAGAACTGAGAACCGGGACGGGGGCTAAGTGCAATGTCTTCCAGATAACTCGCACAAAGACACAAAGGCGCAAAGACTTAGCGCTCAGGCTCAGTTGATGATGGCTCCTCTTTAAGGATTTTGAAGTATCAATCACATGAGTTACGCGGTGGCGCGTTTTCTGGCTTCGCCAGAGCCTGCGGCAGCGTGGCGCTCCCGATCAAGGTGATGCGGTGCGGCGGCTTCGCCGCACTGCACCACAAAAGAAGACAAGTACCGCTCTGCCGAAGGCAAAAAGAGCCGTCCCGCGGCTCGTCCGCGAGGTGACTGCGTAACTCCTGTCAATAAGAGCACACACCTGCCACTTTCAGCCTTTCCACCTTTCACCTGCTCACCTCTCGCCTCTCGCCTCCCGCCTCTCGCACCTCTCGCCTCTCGCGCCTCTCGCCTCCCGCCTCACACCTCTCGCCTCTTGCCCCTCGCCTCTTGCCTCTCGCCTCAACAATCATCGAGCAACGCTGCCAGCGCCTGCCTGCGATGTTCGGGAATGGTGCGCGCCAATGACAGCGCCACCCGCCCCAACTCGCGGTAGATCGGCAACAACTGCGGCGCCTGCGCTTCGAGCGCGGCAATGTGCCGTTCAACCGTGACATCATCGCCACGCGCGATCGGTCCGGTCAGCGCCTCCGCTGGCGCCGCGCGCTCCAGACTTTCGACAGCGCCGCGCAACAACGGCAGCAACGCGCGCGTGCGCACTTCCTCGGACAATCCGGCATGTTCGAGCAGATGCGTACCGCATGCATACAGGGCAACCGTGTAGTTGGCGACCATCGCTGCCGCAGTGTGGTACAGAGCGCGATGCTGTGCATCGAGATCGAACGGGATCGCGCCGGTTGCGCGCGCCAGCGCACGCAGGATTGCTGCGAGCGGCGGATCGGCATCAATGGCAACGTATGAACCTCGCAACCGCGCTGCTGTCGCCGGACCCGCGAGCGTTTGCAACGGGTGAAATCCTCCGGTCAACACACCGGCTTCGGCAGCGTCTACGAGCGCTTCGCGCCCCAGGGCGCCGCTGCAATGTACAGCATACTGTCCGGCGCGCCACCCGTCCATTTCGGCAATGGCACGACACACCGGAGCGATGGCTGCATCAGGCGTCGCCAGAAACACCAGGCTGGCTGCGCGCGCGACATCGATCGGCGCATCAACCGCTGTCGCGCCGATCCGTTGCGCCAGCGCACGCGCACCGTCCGACGCTCGACTGGAGAGCGCCACGACGCGATACCCGGCGGCGGCGAATGCTGCTGCCAGCGCGCCTCCTGCGCGCCCTGCCCCAATAATGCCGATGGTGATGGCGTTGTGCATTCTTTTCGAGAACTGAGAACCGAGAACTGAGAACTGAGAACTGAGAACCGAGAACTGAGAACCGAGAACTGAGAACTGAGAACCGAGAACCGAGAACCCAGAACTGATACTAAATTGCGGTCAGTCAGACAAAATGTTCGAGGGTTCGGTTCGCAAGGCGCACCGGTCAACGCGCCCCGGCAGGCGTGTCGTGGACCGCAGTTGGCATGAGCGCCCCCGTGCGCACGGCGGCTAAAGCCGCGGGCTACGGCTGCAAAGCCCGCCTGCGCGGGCTTCCTGGAGTTAGGGGTTAGGAGTTAGGAGTCAGGGCCAGGACGCCTGCCCATTGCCCACTGCCCACTGCCCACCTTCAACCCTTTCGCTCCTCTCGCCTCTCGCCTCTCGCCTCTCGCCTCTCGCCTCCCGCCTCTCGCCTCCCGCCTCCCGCCTCTCGCCTCTCGCCTCATCCCTCCCGCCTCTCGCCTCTCGCCTCTCGCCTCATCCCTCCCGCCTCTCGCCTCTCGCCTCTCGCCTCTCGCCTCTCGCCTCCCGCCTCATCCCTCCCGCCTCCCGCCTCCCGCCTCACCCCTCTCGCCTCATCCCAGGCACACCGCCAAGCGACCACGCCTGCGTTACGCTCCGCTCGATGGCGCGCGCCAGCACATCAGCGGCGATAGCGCCGAGCAGCAGCACCCCCGGTGACGCGCGTCGTCCGGTTGCGAGCACAAAGACGGTATCGCCATCGAATGGCGTATGCACCGGCCGAATCGTTCGTGCCAGCGCGTCTTGCGCCATCTGCGCCACCTTCGTCGCTTCCGCTTTCGTCAGGCGCGCGTCGGTCGCCACCACTGCCAGGGTTGTATTCTGCCCTTCCGCAGACGCCGACCAAGGCGACGCCGAACCTGCGCCGCGCAACAGCGCCATCGTATCGGCGAGCGATCCATCGTCCGCCCGCGCCCCTGCCAGCAAACGACCGTTGCGCTCATCATACACATCACCAAAGGCGTTGCAGACCGCCAGCGCACCGACGGTCGTTCCGTCCGCCAGGCGTTCGCTCCACATACCGATGCCGGATTTCATTGCGTGCTGCATACCGCGGATTTTCCCCACCGTTGCACCAAGACCCACGCCGACGCATCCTTCACCAACCGTGGCGCCCGCCGCCTCACACGCCGCATATCCCATCACAGCGTCGGCAAAACGGTCCGCACGACCAATGGCAAGGTCGAAAATCACGGCGGCCGGCACAATCGGCACAGGGCGAATCCCGGTCGGGAAGCCAATACCGCGTTCGGCGAGCCACTGCATCACACCGGCGGCTGCCACGAGACCAAACGCACTCCCGCCACACAGCGCCACCGCGTGAACCGTGTTGACCGTTGCAACCGGCGAGAGCAGATCGGTCTCGCGCGTCCCCGGCGCGCCACCCCGCACATCCACCGCCCCAATCGCCCCTTCGGGCGTGAGAATGACCGTACACCCGGTCAACGCTTCGTCATCCTGCGCGTGCCCTGCCAGGACGCCAGGAACATCGGTAATCGAAGGACTCATGGTCATTGACTGTTGAGAATGGTCTCGAAGATCCGTTCCCAAACCTCGAAGGGCTGGGCGCCGACCAGCACCTGGTCATTGATGAGGAACGTCGGCGTGCTGCGAACACCCGCCTGCTGCGCTTCACGAATGTCGGCTTCGATACGTGGACCATAGCGGTTACTCTCGACACACTGCTGCACCTGAGCCGCGTTGATATTCAACTCTTCAGCGTACTTCAGGAAGGTGCGAAAATCACCGGCATCGCCCGATGACCACTCGCGCTGTTCCATACCTGCAAAAATCCGCTCGTGCATCTGCCAAAATGCGCCCTGTTCACCGGCGCAGTTGGCAATATGCGCCGCGAGCAACGCCCCCGGATGGATGCTCATAAGCGGAAAATCGCGGTAGACGAAGCGCACCTTGCCGGTGCTGACATACCGCTCCTCGATGAGGGGCCGGACCTCGCGCGAGAACGCGGCGCAGAAAGGGCACTGGAAATCACTGAACTCCACCACGACGATCGGCGCGTCGGGATCGCCCTTTGTGCGCGGATCGTCGCCGGGATTCGGAGCAGGCTCAGGAACATCGGTTGAGGTGGGAACCGGCGTGACGCCTGATGGACGCGGGCGCTCACTGTCGGCTGGGCGCGTTGCGGTAGGAAGAGCAACAATCGCCTGACGGGTCGCAGCGGCGGGCGGATCGGTCGTTTGCGGCGCTTCAGGACCGCACGCAGCCAGAAGCGCCAGCGCCACCAGCATCAGCGCGACATACAGCGCGCCTGTGCGCAGACGATGATCGTTCTGCAGTGTGTTATCGCTCATACACCTGCATATGCTCGGTTTCGACGCGCTGACGATAACTGGGGCGTTGCAACGAGCCGGCGCCATCATCGCCGCAGTAGGGGCAGACGCTCCAGGCAAGATCGATCACGCGGTTGCACGCAGTGCAGCGGCGGCGCAGCGCCGTCTGGCAATAGGGACAGAGAACAAAATCCGGCTCAACGGATCGCTGACACGTCGGGCAGACATGAGGGTCTTCGAGACTGCGGCGCAGATACTCTTCTTCGAGCATTCGTTCGTATTTTTGCGCCAGCGTCTGGCGCGGGCGCAAGATCAGGTGCAACACCACGCCGCCGAACGGCAGCACCAGCGCCAGGACGACCGCCAGCACCTGCACCGCCACATCCTCGCTCCGGCTATGAATATCACGGTACGTCCACAGCACCGACGCAGCCCAGAGCAGGATCAGGTAGGCAAGCAACATCCACGCCAGCACCGACACGACCGGCGCGAGATTGGTAATGATTCCACGAATATCCAATGACCTTACTCCTCGGATCTGTTCACAGGGAGATTGCGTCGCTTCGCTCGCAATGACGCCTGACATCGATCATTCGGACAGACTCTTATGGCGTCAGGCGGCGCACATCAGCGGCGCGCAAGACGAAAACGGTCGCACCGCCGACCTGCACCTCCACCGGCGTTGGCGGATAGAACTCGCCTGACTCCGCAACCGGCGGCAGCGGCGACACATACCGCGTCCGTGTATAACAGTGCTCACGCACAATCTTCAGAATCGGGTCCACCTGATAATCCTCGGCAGCAATCAGGAGGGTGACATTCCCTTCGCGCAGGAATCCACCCTCACTGCTGATGCGAGTCACCCGATGACCGGCCGCCGTCAGCGCCTCGATCAAGTCGCCAGCATCCTGCCGCTGCACAACGGCAATGATCAGTTTCATACGATCACCCTCAACACAATGGCACAGTTTCCAGCCGCGGAATCGATGCCAGATACGGCTCGACGATCGCCGCGATCTGCTCTGCTAGCGCCTCAATCGACTGCCGTGCGTCGAGCACCCGCCAGCGCTCAGGGTCCTGCGCGATCAACTCGCGGTAGCCCGCTTCCACCCGTTGATGATACTCCAGCTCGCGGGCATCGAGGCGATTCCACTCCTGTTCAATGCCATGCTGACCCATCAGGCGCGCGCCGGGGCGCTTCCGACGTTTCCGCTCCAACCCCGCCTCGACGCTTATGTCGAGATAAAACGTCAGATCAGGGCGCAGGCCGCCCGTCGCCGCAGTCGTAATCACGCGCAACTCCGCCAGATCGCGCCCCAGCCCATACCCCTGGTAGGCATAGGTCGAATCGGCATACCGGTCGCACAGCACAATGCCACCCTGTTCCAGATACGGGCGAATGACTTCGCTGACGAGCTGCGCCCGCGCTGCCGAAAAGAGCAATGTCTCGGTGGTTGGCGCCATTTCGGTATGCTGCAAATCCAGGACGATCCGGCGGATCAGGTCGCCGATCCGCGTCCCGCCGGGCTCTCGCGTCAGAATGACCGGGAAGCGACGCGTGTACAGCGATTCATAAAGCAGCCGCGCCTGCGTGCTTTTGCCGCTTCCCTCTGGACCCTCAAATGTTACAAACAGGCTCATCGATCATCGCCGATCACTGTGCAGCCTTAGCGAAAGATTTTCACCCGACGATTCGGTTCGCGCCCACGACTTTCCGATTGCAGATTGTATCGTTCCGCCATCTGATGCTGCAACCGGCGAACGTAGCTGCTCTGCGGTTGCAATTCGACTGACGAGCGTTCTCCATTCAGCACCTGCGTAATCGCCGTTTCGACCTCCAGCAACGCGTCTGTCATGGACTCATCATCATTGCGGTTGGCGGAGCGTTGCTCGCCATTCTCACTCAGATTGATATTGAACACATCGGCCAGTTGACGTTCCATCTGCGCCAGCGTGTTATTGCGCAGCACATAGACCGGCACGCCACGCTCTTCCGCCTGACGCACGCGTTGCGCTCCCTGGCGATAGTAGTTCTTCAACGTCATGACCATCGTCGCTTCGCCCATATCACGCACAATCGTCGCCGGCACGTGCAGCGTGGCAATGGCTCGCTCCAGGCGATCGCGGCTGACGCCAAACGGATAGATGCGCTGCGGCGCCATCCCTGCCTGTGCCGGCGAGAGCATCATCGGCGTTCGCGTGACTCGTTCCCCGCGCTCGCCTCGCTCGCGCCCGCCACCACGACGAATGCCCGGGATTGTCCGAGTCTGTTGCTCATCGGCAGTCACCGGGACAATCTCTATCTGACCATCGGCAGTGCGGCGACGCACTTCAGCGCGCGGCGGTTCGGCGCGCAACAGGTTATCAACGGCGCTCGCAACGTCGGGATAAACCGTCACCTGATCCCAGTTCTGAATCTCGACCAGAATATCGAAGGTTGGCGGCGCCTTGCGTTCGAGGACGGTTTTCTGCGTTCCACGACGCCGCGCCTCTTCATCGCCAAGCGTCACCGCCTGAATACCGCCGATCAGGTCCGACAGGGTTGGATTCGACAGCAGGTTCTCGAGCGTCTGCCCGTGCGCCGTGCCGATCAACTGCACGCCGCGCTCGGCGATGGTACGCGCCGCCAGCGCCTCGAGTTCCGTCCCAATCTCATCGATGACGATCACCTCTGGCATATGGTTTTCGACCGCCTCGATCATCACGGCGTGCTGTTCCGACGGGCGCGGCACCTGCATGCGCCGCGCCCGCCCAATGCCAGGGTGCGGAATATCGCCATCGCCAGCGATCTCGTTCGACGTATCGACGATCACCACGCGCTTACGCAGGTCTTCCGCCAGCACCCGTGCCGTCTCGCGCAGCATCGTCGTCTTGCCGACGCCGGGGCGCCCCAGGAGGAGCACACTCTTCCCGGACTCGATCAAGTCGCGCAGAATAACGATCGTACCGAAGACCGCGCGCCCAACGCGGCATGTCAACCCGATCACGCGCCCGGTGCGATTGCGAATCGCCGAAATGCGATGCAGCGTGCGCGGTATCCCGGCGCGATTATCCTCGCCAAAGGCGCCGATACGCGCAATGACGTAGTCAATCTCTTCCTGTGTCACTTCGCGGTCGCTAAGAAAACGTTCGTGTTGACGGTAGCGCGCTTCGGGGAGCCGACCAAGATCCATGATCACTTCCAGCAGATCCTCCTGATCATCAGGACCTGTCTCAATCGCCAGACGAATAGGCGGCGGAAGCGTCTCGAGAAGCAATTCGATATTGCTGGTAATATCGCGTTGTATTGCCATAGGGTCGTCTATCCTCACATCGAGAGGAAATGGTTGGTATCGGCGGGTTGGTCTCTGGGCTTTCGAGCACCGGCGCCAGGATGGATCGCCGTACTGCGACGGTTGTCTGCTTACAGAGCAGCGTCTGCTCGGCGACCGGCTGAAAACCGAGATCGCCTGCAGGAAGAAACATTTCTTGCTGATAATCACGCAGCATCAGGTACACCGGCAGCGCATCGTGGATCTGCGCCAGCCCGAATCGCAGGACATCGGTCATCTGCTCACGCGCGTCCGGTCTGATCAAGAGCGAGAAGACATGACCGGCAGGACCGGTCGTGCGATGCAGATAGGCAACCATCCGGTCGCCCGCGCCCAGCGCCCATGCATTCCGATAGGGGCGGCGCCAGACACGATCAAGCGGCAACATCCATGATCGCGCGTCGCGCGCCTCGAAGAGTTGCACCTGCCGGGGGGTAACGGCGCCATACAGTTTATGGATCGCCCACACATCGTGGTTCGACTGCGGGCGCATCGGCGCCAGCGTCGTCCCCTGATCCCAATCCGGGCCATCGAGGCGCAGAACCGTCTGCTGTGCGTAGCTGGTGAACCCCAGCTGGCGAAAAACCTCGCGCAATTCATCGTGGCGTTGCGGCAGCGCCGCATAGATCCGCTGAACCCGCGCCGCGCCGACCTCCACACACAACGACTCGAGCAGGCGAAACCACACGTCCGGGTCGGTCGGATGGCCGTTGCCGCCGCCATACGCTGCCATGAGCGCGACATCATGCTCAGGACGGCCACGCCGCCCGATCGACTGGACCACGGCGCTGAGCGCACCCTCGCGGTAGACGAACGTCGCGCAATCCTGGGCGCTTCCTTCGAGCCAGCACCGCAGAGCAAACCAGAAGGGACGATGCGGCAACACCAGCATCGCCTCATTGAACAGTGTCACCTGGCTCCGTGGTTTTCGTCTCAAGGTCCAGATATCGCTCAGCGTCACCGGTCGAATCATGGATGTTCCCCGACGCCAGATGGCATGTCACATTTCAAGAAAATAGCGGTGCATCCGGTCATCCGGCGTCAATTCCGGATGAAAACATGTTGCGAGCATGTTCGCTTGCCGGGCGGCAACCACACGCCCATCATCGATGCGCGCCAGCGGCGTCACCGCCATTCCCAGGTCTTCGAGCACCGGCGCACGGATGAACACCATCCGCAGTGGTTTGCTATCCAGTCCATCCACCGGCAGGTCAATCTCGAAACTTTCGAGTTGACTGCCGAAAGCGTTGCGCCGCGCTGTCAAGTCCATCAACCGCAGCAACGGCTGATCGGCGCGCCCATCGGCGATACGCTGCGCCATCAGAATGGCGCCGGCGCACGTCCCCCAGACGGGCATGCCCGCGCGCACGCGCGCGCGCAACGGTTCGATCAACCCGTACATTGCCAGCAGTTTGCCAATTGTCGTGCTTTCACCACCGGGAATGATCAGGCGCTCGACCTGGTCGAGGTGTTTCGGCAATCGCACCTGGAGGGTCGGCGCGCCAATACGCCGCAGCATCTCTTCGTGCTCGCGGAAGTCTCCTTGAAGCGCCAGAATTCCTACCGTCATAGACGATTCATCTGGCAGGGTACAGGCGCGCCTGTACTCTGCGACCCTGTTACCAGCCGCGCCCTGCCATCAACTGGTCACGCGGGATCTTGCTGATCTCGATGCCCACCATCGCCTCACCAAGCCCGCGGCTGACTTCGGCAATGATCTCTGGTTCGTTGTAGTGCGTCGTCGCGGCGACGATCGCGCGCGCCCGCCGCGCCGGATCGCCCGACTTGAAGATTCCCGAGCCGACAAACACCCCATCGACACCCAACTGCATCAGCAGCGCCGCATCGGCCGGCGTTGCGATGCCGCCAGCCGCAAAGTTCACCACCGGCAGCCGACCGGTCTCCGCCACCTGGCGCACCAGTTCGTAGGGCGCCTGGATGTTTTTGGCATAGGTGAAGAGTTCATCCTCATTCATCGTTTGCAGGCGGCGAATTTCGCTGTAGACCGCGCGCGCGTGACGTACCGCCTCGACGACATTCCCTGTGCCGGCCTCGCCCTTGGTGCGCAGCATCGCGGCGCCTTCCGCCACGCGCCGCAACCCTTCGCCTAGATTGCGGCAGCCGCACACAAACGGAATGCGGAACTTGTGTTTGTTGATATGATGCTCTTCGTCCGCCGGCGTCAGCACTTCACTCTCGTCGATATAGTCGATCCCCAACGCCTCCAGAACCTGCGCCTCGACGAAGTGCCCGATGCGCGCTTTCGCCATCACCGGGATAGTGACCGCTTCCTTAATCGCCAGAATAAGCTCCGGGTCACTCATCCGCGCCACACCGCCCTGCGCGCGAATGTCGGCGGGAACACGCTCCAGCGCCATCACCGCCACCGCGCCGGCTTCCTCGGCAATCCGCGCCTGCTCTGGCGTGACCACGTCCATAATGACGCCGCCTTTGAGCATCTGTGCCAGGCCGACCTTTGTCGTCCAGGTCGACTTATCCATGGGTCCGACTCCTTGTCCAGCGACCGACATGCGTTGTCCGGTCTTTCCTGTCATGAGTGTAAGCGATAATCACGTATTATTGTACCATAGATTGTACATCGTCGCGGACCGAAAAAACGGAAGGTCAGGAGCGGCGTTGATCGCTCCTGACCTTCCGTTTGCAGACCAGCGCGTGGTCCAACGTTACTGCCCGAAGCGCTCCGCCACTGCATCCCAATTCACTGTGTTCCACCAGGCATCGAGGTAGTCAGGCCGACGGTTCTGGTACTTCAGGTAGTAGGCATGCTCCCACACATCAACGCCGAGTATCGGAATATGCCCCTGCATGAGCGGGCTATCCTGGTTGGCGGTGCTGTAGATGTGAAGTTTGCCATCCTTATCCTTCACCAGCCATGCCCAGCCGCTGCCGAAGCGCTTGACGCCGGCATCCTTGATTTTTGCCTTGAACTCGGCAAAGCTGCCAAACGTGTCGTTGATCGCCTTTGCCAGTTCGCCGCGCGGCTCACCGCCGCCGTTCGGTCCCATAATGTTCCAGAAGAGCGTATGGTTGTGATGCCCGCCGCCATTGTTGATCACCGCCTGCCGGATGCTTTCGGGCACATCGTTGATGTTCTTCAGAATTTCTTCGATTGTTGCATTCTGCAACGACGGATGACCTTCGAGCGCCGCATTCAGATTCGTCACATACGCCTGATGATGCTTGCCGTGGTGGATCTGCATGGTCATTGTGTCGATATGCGGTTCCAGCGCAGAAAAATCATACGGCAACGGCGGAAGTGTGAAAGCCATGGGTTCTCCCTCCTTCTCAACAAACAACCGGGTCTGTCTGTCTTACGATTCACCAGCGATTCGAAAACGACAGCAGCGACCATCGGCAGCAATGGTCTGCTGACGCTCAACCGGCACGCGAAGCAGGTCTTCGTACAGAGCGCGTTCGTGAATACAGGCTTGCGGATAGGAGCGCGCTACGCAATCAATCGGGCAGTTGTGCTCGACAAGCTCGATCGCGCCATCTGGAAGACGGCGCCACTCACACATGTAGCCCTGCTCGTTCAGGATCGCCGCCAGTTCTGCCACTCGCTCCGACAATGACCGTCCTTCCAGGCGCGGTGCATACTCGACATACAGACGTTTACGCCGCGCCTCGAACAGGTGCTCGATTGCATTCTCCCCCCCCTGCGCCCGAACGAACTCCAGTGCGTCTATCAACAGGTGGTCGTAGGCTTTTGGAAAGAGCGCCTCAGCCGCCTCGGTAAGCGCATACAGATGACTTGGACGCCCCACTGCACGACGCACGCCACTGGCATGCACCAGTCCATCACGTTCGAGCAGCGCCAGATGCTGCCGCACACCAACCGCGCCAATGCCAAGAGCCTCGCTCAGTTCAGCGGCGGTCATCGGACCTTTTCGCCGCAACAACAGCAGGATCTGACGGCGTGTTTCACCTTGTTCGCGGTGTGCGGTCATCCCTGCAACGCTCCGCTACACGTTGTCACTTCGCTGGCAGTATAGCATCCGTGTTCTGGCTTTGTCAAGCAAACACTTTCGTAAAGGGGCAGGCATACCTCGTTGCGACGCGCCGTAGCGCGGCGGGCTACAGCCCTCGCTGAGGACCTGCAAGCCCCGCCGGGCTGCTCACGGGGTCGGCTCGTTCCGACAATCCCTCGTTGCGTCGCCCAGTCAAGCCCACGCAGGCGGGCGTTGCTCCCCGGAGCCTGCACCTTCAGGCGCAGATTGGAGGATGTCGTCAACCTCTGCGCCGGACCCACGCACGTAGGGTTTCGGAGGAGTACAACGCATAAAAGAATCGCTTCGACTAACCGGATCCACGCGCGCAGGGTTTCGGATCAATGGCGGGGGGGCGTCACGTATGAGCCTCGCATCGGACCCACGCGCGCAGGGTTTCGGATCTACGCTTGACAGGCGGATGATCAGGGCGTAGACTCACGCCGATAAACGTTCCAGATGCGTTTCGAGGGACAATCCATGGATGCGCTTGCAGGTCAGGTCGTTGTCGTTACAGGAGCATCGAGCGGGTTCGGCGAGTTGATCGCCCGGCGCTGCGTTGCAGCCGGGGGGCGCGTGGCGCTGGCGGCGCGCACGGTTGCGAAACTCGAACACCTGGCAGAGACGCTTGGCGGTCCCACACGCGCCATCGCCATTGCCACTGACGTTGGCAACCCCGCCGATGTCGCGCGCCTAGCGCGCACCACGCTCGACCATTTCGGTCATGTCGATGTGCTGGTGAACAATGCCGGCTTCGGCGTGTTCGACCGGCTGGCGGAGGCGCGCCTGGAGGACGTTCGCGCGATGATGGAGGTGAATGTCTTCGGCGCGCTGGCATGCACCCAGGCGTTCCTGCCACACATGCTCGCCCGGCGGAGCGGGCAGATCGTGATGATGGCGTCGATGGCCGGATTGGTGGCGGCGCCGAATATGGGCGGCTATACTGCAACCAAGCACGCACTCGTCGGTCTCAGCCGCACCCTGATGCTCGAACTCGAAGGCTCCGGCGTGCGTTGCGCCATGATCTGCCCCGGCGTCGCCGAAACCGGTTTCCAACACCGGGCAGGCGCTGCGAAATATCCACGCATCGCCCGCCTCTCGACCTGCACCGCCGACCAGGTCGCCGATGCAGCGCTGCGGGCTATCGCGCGGCGCACCCACGGCGAAATCGTGATACCCTGGTATGGACGGTTGCTCGCACTGATCAGCTATCCGCTGCCCGGTGCCACCCGAGCCGTCATGCGGCTCATTGGATAAGAAGGAAGAACGTATGACCCGCCCACGTATCGCCCGGCGCATGGAGCGCGTCCCGGCTTCCGGCATTCGCCGCTTTTTCGACATCGCCGCGCAAATGCCCGATGTTCTTTCGCTTGGCGTCGGCGAACCCGATTTTGTCACTCCGGCGCCGATCCGCGCCGCCGGCATTCGTTCGCTCGAAGAAGGGCGCACCGGCTACACTTCCAATTCCGGGTTGCTGGAATTGCGTGTGGCGCTCGCGGATCATCTGTATGCGCACTACGGCGTGCGCTACGACTCGGAGACCGAACTGCTCATCACCGTCGGCGTCAGCGAGGCGTTGCAGATCGCTGCCATCGCTACGCTGAACCCCGACGACGAGGTGATCATTCCCGAACCCTGTTTCGTTGCCTACCCCGCCGCTGTGATCTTCGCCGACGCCGTGCCGGTGTTCGTACCCACCACAGTCAGGGACTCGTTCCAGGTTGATCCAGAGCGGGTCGCTGCCGCCATCACACCACGCACCCGCGCAATTCTGATTGGATATCCCAATAACCCGACCGGCGCGGTCATGCCGCGCGAGCGGCTGGCGGCCATCGCCGCACTCGCCGAACACCACGATCTGCTGGTCCTCTCCGATGAAATCTACGACCGCCTGGTGTATGGCGTGCAGCATACCTGCTTCGCTGCCTTGCCGGGCGCCCGCGAACGCACTATTCTGCTCGGCGGCTTCTCGAAGGCGTATGCCATGACCGGCTGGCGCCTCGGCTGGATGGCGGCGCCGGCGGACATAGTCGCGGCTGCGCGCAAAGTCCACCAATACGCTATCATGTCTGCGCCGACGGTGGCGCAGTACGCTGGGATCGAGGCGCTGCGCAACGGTGAATCATTCGTCGCCGACATGGTCGCCGAGTATGATCGCCGTCGCCGTACCATCGTCGCCGGGCTGAACGCGATTGGTCTGCCGACGTTCGAGCCGCAGGGGGCGTTCTACGTCTTTCCGCAGGTAGCGAACCTCGGCATGAGCAGTGAGGTCTTCGCCGAACGGCTGCTGCGCGAGCAACAGGTCGCCGTCATCCCCGGCGACACGTTCGGTCCAAGCGGCGCCGGATTCGTCCGCGCCTGCTACGCTGCGTCGATGGAGAAGATCGAGGCTGCGCTCGAGCGTATCGAGCGTTTTGTGCGCGCAAACACATAGTGCTGGCGGAGGAACTGCAATGTCTGTCGAAGAGCCTTCCACCACACCATCGGACAAACCGCAGATCATTGTCGAGGAGCAACTCTACTGCTCGCTCACCGGTCGCCCGATCAGCCGGGACGAAGCCTACTGGGCGCCGCCGCTCGTCACTGCGCGTGAACTGGTGACAACCATCCTTTCAACCGCCATCCGCGCGCCCTATCAACTGGGCTACGTCCTGTTCACCGAACAACCGAACGTTCCATACGCCAAAGACGTGCGCGAACAACTCGCGCAACGCCGCAGCGCCGAGCAACTCAAGCTGCTTATTGGCATGCTGGTGGTGCTGGGGTTGCTGCTTTTGCCGGTGTTCCTGCTTGTATTCCGCTAACACGAGAGGTTATGCTGCTGTCTGTCATTATCCCGTGCTACAACGAGGCGGCGACGCTGCGCGCCATTCTGGAGAAGGTGCGCGCCGTCAACATCGACAAGGAAATTATCGCTGTCGATGACCACTCTAGCGACGAGACATACCGCATTCTGTGCGAGGAAGCCGCGCGCGACCCGTCGATGACGGTCATCCGCCATCCGCGCAACTGCGGCAAGGGCGCTGCCGTGCGCAGCGGCCTGGCGCGCGCCCGCGGCGAGATCGTCATCGTTCAGGACGCCGACCTGGAGTACGATCCGAACGACTACTATGAACTGGTCACGCCCATTGCCCAGGGGCGCGTCAATGTGGTCTTCGGGTCGCGATTCCTGGGGCGTCACACCGGCATGTACTTCTGGAACGCAATCGGCAACAAGGGGTTGACCTTCCTGACCAACTTTCTGTTCAACTGCTGGATCTCGGACATGGAAACCTGCTACAAAGCCATGCGCACCGAGATTATGCGCGACTTGAAACTCGAGAGCAACGACTTCCGCATCGAGCCGGAGATTACCGCCAAAGTGCTGAAGCGCGGACATCGCATCTATGAGGTGCCGGTCTCCTACCTGGGGCGCACCTACGAAGAAGGCAAAAAAATGAAGCCCAGCCAGGGCTTCTACGCGATCCTCGCGCTGCTGCGCTATCGGTTGTGGGAGTGAGGCGAGGGGCGAGAGGCGAGGGGTGAAAGGTGAGAGGCGTCCTAACCCCTATTTCCTATATCCTATCTCCTATTTCCTATCTCCTACCCCCTATCTCCTACCAACCACTCGAGGGCAAGCAGATACCCGCGCCACCCCAGGCCGGCGATCTGCCCAGTGGCGACCGGCGCGACGACCGAGGTGTGGCGGAACGGTTCGCGCCGGTAGACATTCGACAGGTGCACTTCGATGATCGGCGCTTTGAGCATCGCCAATGCATCGCGCAGCGCCAGCCCGTAGTGGGTCAGCGCACCGGGGTTGATGATGATCCCGTCGGCATCCCACCCTTCGGCCTGCAAAAAATCGATCAGCGCCCCTTCATGGTTCGACTGCATGGTGAGCAAGGTGATGCCAGCCGCTGCCGCGCGCTCCTGCAAGGCGGCGTTGATCTCGTCGAGCGTGACACTGCCGTACACCTCCGGCTCGCGCCGACCGAGCATGTTCAGGTTCGGTCCGTGGATCACCAGGATTTTCATCGCTGCACCAGCGGCAAATAAACCTCATACGTCACCTGCGGCAGCGCCACTGGAATGACGAACAGGTTCTCCACCTCGAAGACCTTCGTTGGATCGCTCTGCGATTGCGCCCGCACCCGGATGCGGTTGACCGATCCCGGCGGCGCGCTCGCCGGCACGCTCACGTCGAGCGTGATGAACGGCGCCTGCTGGTTTGGTCCCAGCGTGCGCTGCGATGGTTGCAGGACGACATCCCAGTTCAACGTTTGCACATAGGTCAACACGAACGTATCGGTCGCATTGTTGGTGTTGAGCAACTGATGCGTTACCTGCACCTGTTCCCCCGCACGCACGACGCGGATGTACTCTGGCGACATCACCGCGCTCACGACCTGGCGAATAGTCGTATACTCGCGCGCATCCGCTGCCACGTTCGGATCGGAGACCGACTGCACGCTCAGGCGCATGGCATCGACCGTATCGGAAAGGACGCCGACCGGAATGCGGATGCTGACGCTCACCTCGCGCTCTTCGCCGGGTTGCAGGAAGGTCGCTGGAGGCAGCGTCACTTGATACCCCAGTGGAACGAGTGCGCTGAAGACGAACGTATCCGCAACTGGACGCACATTGCGCAGCGTGTGCGTATACACGACCGTCTCACCTGGGAGACCGAACCCCCGGTTCTCAACCGGCGTCAGCAGATCGCCTGTCACTGTCAGTTGCGCCGTCGTGGTCAGCGTTGCCGCTGCCAGCACTAAACCGGCGCCGTCGCCGCGCAACGCCTCGACCGTCACCGCCTGCGTTCCCACCGCATCGGCAGGTACGCTGACCTGCACCGTCAGCGGCGTTGGCGCGGTTGCACTCGGCGGCAGCGCTGCTGTGAGCGTCGGCGTGACACTGGCGGTCCATCCACCCGCCAGGCTTGCCGGGTTCAGGCGCAGCGTGTAACTGATCGTCGTGTTACCGGTGTTGAACAGGTTGAGCGTGTAGATCGCAATCGCCGGAGCGCCGCTCGTGAAGACCGTCTGTTGCGCTGGACCAACCACCTCGAGGCGCGCATTGTCCGCTTCACTGACAGTAACGGTGTCGCTGACGCTCCGCGGCGGCGCACCCTGCGCCGAGGTTGCGGTCAGGGTGATGACGCCGGTCGTTCCGGCTGGCGCAGCGGCTGGCAGGCGCACCGCAAACGGCACAAGCCGCTCCGCCCCCGGCGGCACGGCAGCCGCCGTCGCTGGCGGATTGGCGCTGAAACCGCCGCCGCTCACCGCTACGCTGAAGGTGTAGGTGTCGGTCACGTTGCCGGTATTCGTCAGGCGATGCGTGAAGGTAATCACCGTATCGGGCGCGCCGTTGCCGCTCTCGTTCGCCGTGAACAGGAACTGCGGCACGGACAGAACGCTGACCGTATCAATCACCGCATCCAAGGCGCCGGTGGTGCTTGCCTGCACCTGGAACGGATACGCGCCCGCAGGAACCTGCGGCAACTGCGACGGCGTGGTTACCGTCAGGTCGAAGCGACACGTCGCGCCAGCCGCCAGCCCCGTCAGACAACCCGCCGGAACCAGGTTCACCGGACCGGCGACGCTCCAGCCAGCCGGCAGACCGCTCACATTCACGCCAAAGTCGCCAGCAATATTGCCGACGTTCGTCAGCACGTGGGTGAAGGTCACACTCCCTGGCGGCGTGACGCTCTGCGTCTGCCCTGGGGAGAGACGAACCCCCGGCGCCGCCTGCACATTCACCGTATCGGTCTGCGTTTGCGTTGGCACACTGCCGCCGGCGCGCGCGCCGGTCACCTGGATCTGCTCGGTTCCGACCAACTGCCCATCGCGCACCCGCGCCTGCACCACCACCTGCTGCGACGCGCCACGTCCCAATGAGAATGGACCAGACGGCGTCACCACCAGGTTCTCCAGACCGCCGCTCAACATTGCTGTGACCACAAAGGTATCCAGCCCATTGCCGGTGTTGGTCAGCGTATGCGTGAAAATCGCCGTTGCTCCCGGCGGCAGATTGAGCGCCGGCACAGTCGCCGGGCTGAACGTAAAGCCCGGAACCAGCCCGACGCGCGTGATGCTTGCGGCGCTCGCCGATGCCCCGCCGGTCGCCTGGACCGTCAGCGTCGCCGTGACCAGCGTGCCCGCGTCGGGGATCGGCGCATTCGGCACAGTCACTGTCAGTGTGACCACTCGCGACTCGCTGGGATTCAAGGCGAAGGGCGATGGATCGATCAACCCGCCGCTCCACGGGCTGCCCTGCGAGAGGGTGAGCGACGGCGTGAAGGTTCCTGCGCTCTGACCGATGTTCGTCACCGTATGCGTGAACGTGACCGTCTCGCCGGGCAACCCTTCCTTCAGTTGCGAAGCGGGCGCGATCTGCGGCGCAGCGCCTGCCGACGCCGTATCGATCGCCGTTGCCTGCACTGCGGGATTGCCGACCGAACTCGCAGTGACCGTCACGGTGTAGAGCGACGAACCGGGACCGAGGGGAATGTTCAACTGTATCTGCCGCGTACACGACGAGAATGCCGCCAAGCTGACACAGTTGCCGCCGATCACACTGGCCGTCGCGCCATCGTTCGGCGACACTGCGGCTGCGACTGCAATCGTGTCGGTTCCATTGCCGGTATTGGTGATCGTGTGGGTAAACGTGATGATCTGCGGCCGGGCGAACGTAGCGGTCTGGCTGGTCGGCGCAATCGCCACGCCATACACCTGCGCCACCGTTGTGGTGGTGTTGACAGTGCGCTGCGTCGCGCCAACCTGCGCCGTCACGCTGAAGGTATAGTTCCCCGCCAGTGCATTCGATGGAACCGCAACGGAAATCGTGAATGTACCCGACGCTCCGGCATTCAGGTTGAGCGTTGCCGGCGACGGCGCCGACGCCCAACCGGTCGGGTCGCTGCGCGAGAGATTCACCACAATCGGCGAAGCGCCGGTATTCGTCACCGTGTAGGTGTAGATAACATTCGTGCCCGGATTGACCGGTCCGGTCCCCGGCGGGTTGCGCCCGGTCTGCGCGAGAGTGAAGTCCGTCTGACAACTAAACGGCGCCTCGAACATTGTGGCGTTGAATTCCGAGGTATTGCCGGTTTGATCAGTCACCGTCGCCGAAAAGAAGCGGTCACAGTCAGGCACAGGGACATTGACCGTCGCGCCGGCGGGGGCGCCGTCGAGGAACGCCAGATAGCGCGGACCCTCGGCGTTGTCGCGTGTGGGGCTGGTAAACACCTCGACGCGGCACCCGCCCGCGCCACAGTTGGCGCTCGCCGGAACCTGCACCTGAAGCGTTGGCGGACTGCCGCCGGTGATGCCGCTGATTGTCGGCGGCGTCGGCGGGCTGCCGGCGCGGTTGATCCCCTTCCCGCTGTTTTCGCTCGTCTCCGTCCCGGAGATGCGCACCTGGCTGACGGTCGAGTCGACCATCACCCCATGCCCGCCGGATGTGCCGCCATTATTGCGCGCCAGATTGCGCAAAAGCGTATTGCCACTTGAGTTCGCTCCCACCAGGATGCCGTGCAGCGAATTATTGGTCAGCACATTGCGCGTGTTGTTGAAGCCAACGCCGCCGCTGCCGCCGATCGTATTGCCGCTCGTCTGGAGCAGCGAGACGCCATACCGGTTGCCGGCACCGGCAAGACCGATAGTATTGGCGCTGACTTCGTTCCCTGTCGTGAACGACAATTCGATCTGGATGCCTGTGCCCAATCCGCCGATTGTGTTGCCGGTGATGCGGTTATTATCGGCGCGCAGCGGGCTGGCGCCGACGATGTAGACACCGATCGAACTCGCTGACGGACTGGCGCGCAACGGTTGACCGGTTGACGCCACACCGATATAGTTGCCGATAACTTCGTTGTTCGAGGTGTTCGACGTCCCGTCGGGGCGGATCTGCACGGCAACCGGCGTGGACCCCAGCCCATAGGCGATGATATTGGCATCGCCGGGGTTCGTGCCGCCGATCCGGTTCCCCGGCGATACACTGGGCGTCGTACCGCGGCTGATCCAGATGCTCGCCTGTCCATTGGCGAAGGTATCGTCCGAAACCGGCGGCGACGCAGTGTTGACCCCGATGCGATTCCCGACAACGACTGAGCCCTCGGTCGCCAGGCGAACGCCATTCCCGAAATTGTTCGAGATCAGATTGTCGCGGATCGTCGTCTGGCGCGCATTGGTCTCGACCAGAATGCCATGCCCCAGATTGCCCAGCGATTCGGTTCCACTGCGCCCGAACGAGGCGCCATTGGCATTCAGACCGATGGAATTGCCCTGAATGTTTGTGCCAGAAACCCTGCTCGAACTCAGTTGAATGCCATGGCCGTTCGGCGACGTGACGCCATTGCCTGCAATGATATTCCGCGCCGCCGGGGTTGCGCCGCCGATCAGCGTGTTGCTTGCACCGCCAATGTAGATGCCGACGCCGTTGGGAACGCGGGTCGTTGAGGTTCCCCCTTTTGTCGTGCCGATCACATTGCCGCTGATGATCGTATCGGTCGGACTGCTCGCAGCACTATCGCCAAATACGTAGATGCCGTAGGAGTTGGTCCCGGCATCGTGCCCTGAAATGACATTGGCGTCGATGATCGTATCGTCCAGGTATTGGTAGAGTAGAACCCCATACCGCTGATTGCCCGGATCGCCGCTGATCTTGGCATTGCCCGCCAGGTTCGTGCCGATCAGGTTGCCGCGGATCACATTGCCGCGCCCGTTGTCATAGGAAGAAGCGGTCAGGTAGACATTTGCGGCAATGAGAAAAGTCTGACCATTGCCGGCGATCAGGTTGCCCAGCGCGTTATCGCCTGCTGTATCGATGTCGGGACCCGTGCCGGCCGTCGGGTTGCCGATGATATTGTTCCCTGCATTGCGCACCAGCACGCCGGCGAACCGGTTCGCCGCCGCACTGCCGCCGTCTGGCGTCGTGCCCAGGTAGCACCCGTGAATGCGGTTGTTTGTCGCACCCGGGTCACGGATGAAAATGCCGCTGCCAGTTATTCCCAGAAGATCGGACGCCGAGGTGACAAAGTTCTGGATCGTCAGACGGCGGATGGTGTTCCCCGACGAGGTGATCGTCAGACCATTCGCGCCGCCAGTGATCAGCGAGCCGTCGATCACGATGCGCGGATGCGTCCAGGATGGGTTTCCCGCCGGTTGCGTTCTGCCGTCGATAGTGACATTCCCGGCAGTAATGTCCGGTAGCGCGCTTGCTGGCCGGACGAGCCAGTATCCGGCGGGATTGTAGCCTGGCGACGCAGTCGGGATGTTGAACTGAATGGTATGGGGTCCCGCCAGCGCGTTGGCTTCCTGGATCGCTGCGCGCAGTGTACACACGCCGCCAGCCGTCTGGCAGACGCCATTGCCGGGGCTGGCATCGGGATCATCAGCGATGCTGTTGACAGTGAAGGTCGCCGCCAGCGCCGACGGCGCCGGCGCAACGACGGAGAACGCCAGCAGCGCAAGAACGAAGAGAAGACGATATGCGCGCGCCAAAGGACACCTCGGTTTCTATCGAACGACGAGCGGCAGGTAGACGTTGCGAATGGCGCTGACCACCCGCACGCGGTCCTGCGCGAATGCGCCGCCGATGACGTTGCCGTTCAGGTCTCGGAGTTCGATGAAGACATTCTCGACATTGCCGCGGGCAAGTCGCGGATTGACCGTCACCTCGACCCGGATGATCGCCGTTGCGCCCTGGTTCAGAGTAAACCGCCCTTCGCTGTTGATCGACACGCCACTCGTGAGCGAGGTGAAACGCACCTGGCTGCCCAGCGCTGGCACGCCGCGGATCTGGAACGTATCTGTGCCATTGCCGAGGTTCGTGATCTCGTGCAGGAAGATAACCGTTTCGCCCGGCGCGCCTTCTTTCTCGGCACTGGCTGGCGTCACCTGCGCGCGCGACAACTGACCGACAATAGTACGCGCCTTTGCGGTTCTGGCTTGCGATGGGTCCACTGGACTGGTCGGCGTGAGGTTCACCGTCACATCGGCAAACGTGCCGGAAATTGGGTTGGCGCTCGCTGGCGGCACCGTGACGGTCAGCGAGAAAGCGCGCGTCTTGCCCGGCGGGATCGTCAGGCTCGTCGTCGGCAGCGAGCGCTGCCAGTTCACGGCGAACACCGGATCGTCAAACGTTGCGGTGATGCTGGTCGTCGCCGAAATGTTGCCGGTGTTGCGCACCTGGAAGAAGTACGGCACGGTCACCCCTGGATTGCCGCGCCCCTCAGCGGATGCCGGCGTCAATTCCAGAAAAATGCGGGGATTGACGGTGGTGGTGTTCACCAGCGACGCCGTGGCGGTATAGGTGTTGCCGCTACTGACGGTCGTTCCATCGGCGCGCACCGTCATCAGATCCGTTCCCGGCGCCGCCTGCGGGATGCCGCCGGTCGGCACGCGCACCGACACCGTCACCTGGCGCGCCTCACCCGGCGCGAGCGAGAACGAACCGGAGGGCTGAATGGCAATCGGCGGCGACAGGTTCTCCCAACCGCGCGCGGTGGTCACCGAAATGCGTACATCCTGCAGTTCGATATTGCCGTTATTGGTAACCGTGTGCGTATAGGTGATGACCTGACCAGGGTCCGCCGCCTGCGCCTGCGGCGCGCCGATGCTGAGCGCCGGGCGCGGCGCAAAGATCGCAAAGCGCGACGTATTGCTCAGCGGGTCGGTCGCTGTAAGCGTCAACTGGCGTGGAATACTGCCAACGGTAAAGGTGAATGCGCCGGTGGCGTCAACGATCGTCTCACCGGCAGCCTCCTGACCCTGTCCATCGAGGGTGTTCTGATCGGGACGGAACAACTGCACAAGACAGCGCGCGCCGCCGCCTGCCGGGCACCCGCCGGGCGCGTTCGCCGTATCGACCCGGCCAGTCAGCACGCCAGCAGCGCTCATACGCAGCGACGACGCCAGCGGCGGGTCGATGTCGTTGTTCGGGTTGCCAGCGACGCCGCCGGTCGGCGTTTCGGGGTTGAGCACAATACCGCGCCCAAGCAACGTCTCATCGACCGGGAACGGACCGCCGGGCGGGATGCCATTGCCGCTAATGCTGTTGCCGGTAATCCGCGTCTGCTGCGGGTACAGCGGCGCAAACGGACCGCCGACCGGCGCGCCCACCAGCACGCCGAGCGCGTTGTTGACAATGAAATTGTCCAGCACCTGCGTCTGCAACGCAGCGCCGCTCACATGAACGCCGGCGCCCAGGTTATTGGCAATCGAGTTTTGCTCGACGAGCGTGCGTTGCGCATCGTTGACCGCCACGCCAACGCCGGAACCGGTTCCGCCCCATCCGGTCGCACCGCTCAGAGTAATGCTATTGAAACGAACCGCAGTGCTGGTCGTCGTCGCACTGCGCACCTCGACACCGATAGTGTTCGATATGATCTCATTTCTTTCAATGACCACCCGATCACTGCCATTTTCGACCCGGAACCCCGGACCGTTGTTGTAGCGCACCACGTTGCCGCTGAGCGTCATCTGGTTCGCCGCCGGCAGCAGCACGCCGCCGCCGTTGCGCGTCCCGTCAACCATGTTGCCGGTGACTGTCACCACCTCCGTGCCGCCGCTGATCTGGATGCCGAACGCGGGCAAACTGAACGCATTGCGGTCGAGCATATTGCCGGACACGATCACATCACGCACCGGCGCAGGTCCCGGCGTCAGCGTCAGCGCCATGCCCGCCGCGCCGCTGCCGAGGATCGTATTGCCCGCTATCGTCATGCCGTCCGTAGCGCCATTGACCAGGAAGCCGTTGAGGGTATTACTGATCGCCTGAGTCAACGCAATCTGCGTCGCGGTGAGCACGCCGGTAAGCGCGAGACCGTTCTGCTGGTTCTGCTGGAAGGTCAAACCGGTAAGAGTCGTGGTGACGCCGTTGGTGAAGCGCACCCCATTTTCGCGGTTATTCCTCGCCTGGCTATTGTCGATCAGCGTCTCCACTGCGCCGGCAATGTCGATGCCATCGTCGTTCTGCGTGGCAACGACAGCTCTCAGCGTCGTCTGCGTCACATTCGCCAGGCGCGCGCCATCGTCGCCATTGTCGAGCAGCGTCGCGTTCTGGATGGTGATCACCCGCCCGCCATCGACCCACACGCCATTCCGACCATTGCGGGCGATCAGCGTTGGCGTAGTCGCGCCGGTGATGCTGAGATTGACCGCGCCAACGGCATAGACGCCATCGAGACCATTCGAGACGATCGCATTGTCCGTCAGCGTGGTAGTCAGGATATTCGTGCCGGTGATCGCCACGCCATACAGACTATTGAACCCGATCCGGTTCGGCGCCCCCGGCTGCCCGATGACCGTCGTGTGCGCATGGTCGCCGATCACGATGCCGGAGCGGTTGGCAAAGCCGGGTCCCATCAGCGATCCGCTGACGTTCGTGCCGATATAGTTGCCGATGATGGTGTTGTCCTGCGTCGTCAGAAACGGATTACGCCCGCGCACCACAATGCCGTCGCCGGTATTGCCGGAGATGACGTTGCGCTCGCTGAGGGTTGCGCCGCCAATGGTGATGTTACGCGCTCCGCGTTCGATGACAATGCCGCCGCCGGTGTTGTTCAACCCGCTTATCGGATTGCCAAGATCGTTCAAGCCGACGTAATTATTGACAATGCGAATATTGCTCAGGCGATCGCCGCGCAGCGCAATGCCCGGACCGGTATTGCCAGCAATAAAGTTGCGCAGCCGGTTCGTCGAGAGGTCCGGCGATGGCAGACCAATCCTCACATTGCTGACCGGAAACTCTTCCGAATGCACCTCGACGCCGCCGGCTGCATTTGGAATGGGGACGACCAATGCAGACGAGGCATTTGAGCCGAGACCGATGTAATTCCCCGCAATCTGTGTATTCGTTCCGCCATTGATGACGATACCGAAATTGTTGTTGCCGGCGATGACATTGCCATATGCCGGGTCCGGCTCGGTTGGCGTAGCGCCGATGATTGTCCCGTCCGCATATCGGACAACAATCCCGGCGCCGAGGTTGCGCAACTGAAACGTTTCGGCGGTAAGCAGGCGCCCGACGCCGATAAAGTTGCCCTGGATTTTGGCGCGTGGACCCTGAACGACGATCCCGTCCAGATTGTTGCCGCTAATGAAATTTGCTTTCGAGAGGTCGGTGCGCAATCCGCCGATCACGGTATCGCTCGCGCTCTGCTCGACCCAGATGCCGGCAAAGCCATTCCCGCTCAGCGTCAGCGTCGGCAAGACCGGATCGATGCCGACATAGTTGCCCTCGATACGATGGTTGCTGCCGCTCACCACATCGATGCCGACCCCCTGACCAAAACTCGGCGTGGCGCTGCTGGACTTGAAATTAACCACTGCAATCTCGCGCACCACATTCCCCGTCCCGATCAGACGAATACCGCTGCGGTCGAGCAGCTCCGAGCCATCGATTATAATCTCAGGACCGATGAGATTGGCCTGAGCAGGCCAATTCAATTCCTGCGATTTTCCATCAATCGTAATGTTGCCTTCAAGCGCGGGCAATGGACCGTAGACATCACGCACGCGAATGCGAATCGCCCGGTAGAGGCCGTTGGTTTCAAACGCGGGACCGGAAGGCGGAATGTTGAACTTAATGATGCCGCCGCCGGCTGCATTCGCCGCCTTGATCGCCTGACGTAACGAACACGTTGGATCGGGAGCAGCGGGATTGCCGCTTGTCGAAACGGGGCACGTCGTACCCTCGGCATCCTCAGCCGTCGTCACCACAAACTCCCCCGCCGCCTGCGCCACCGGAACAGACGCGGCAGGACCAACCAGCAACGGCGCTCCGGCGATCATCAGCGTGATGAGCAGCAGGAGAGCGGAAGGGAAACGCGACATTGAACGCTCCTGGCGAGGCAACAGACTGCCATGTACTAGGTCTGGCTTGTCAAGGTTAATATATCATGACATGCAAGCGGGCATAGTAGGACGTTGGTACCAAAAGTCAGCGGCGCAGAAATCTAACACACCTCTAACACTGCACATATAGCGCATTAGCAAGAAACGGGTAAACTAACAGCAGTGACAGGCGCAGCGGGCGCAGCAGTCCGCTGCGTTTCCGCACAGTTCACAATCATCATTGCACGGGAAGAAGGTGAGACGACTATGTCGAAGATTGTAGGCATCGACCTGGGCACGACCAACTCGGTCGTCGCGGTGATGGAAGGCGGCGATCCGGTCGTCATTCCGAACGCCGAAGGCAACCGCACCACGCCGTCGGTGGTGGCGTTCACCAGAAACGGCGAGCGCCTGGTTGGTCTGACGGCGAAGCGCCAGGCGACGATCAATCCTGAAAATACATTCTATTCGATCAAGCGCTTTATCGGGCGCAATTTCGACGAGACGACCATTGAGCGCGACATGGTGCCCTTCAAGGTGGTGAAGGGTTCGCGCAACGATGTGCGCGTCTATTCGCCAGCCACCAGCAAGGAGTATGCGCCGCAGGAGATTTCGGCGATGGTGTTGCAGAAACTCAAGACCGACGCCGAAGCCTACCTGGGGGAGCCGGTGACCAAGGCGGTCATTACGGTTCCGGCATACTTCAACGACAGCCAGCGCCAGGCGACGAAGGACGCCGGCAAGATTGCGGGGCTTGAGGTGCTGCGCATTATCAACGAGCCGACCGCCGCTGCGCTGGCGTATGGTCTCGATAAGAAGAAGGATGAGACCATCCTGGTGTTTGACCTTGGCGGCGGCACGTTCGACGTGTCGGTGCTCGAAGTCGGCGACGGCGTGGTTGAAGTCAAAGCCACCAACGGCGACACGCACCTTGGCGGCGACGACTACGACCAGCGGATCGCCAACTGGCTGATCGACGAGTTCCGCAAGGATCAGGGCATCGACCTGAGCAAGGACCGCCAGGCGTTGCAGCGCCTGAAGGAAGCGGCGGAAAAGGCGAAGATTGAACTCTCCAGCATGTCGGAGACCGAGATTAACCTGCCGTTCATTACAGCGGACGCCAGTGGTCCGAAGCATCTGCAGATGCGTCTCAGCCGCGCGAAGTTCGAGCAGTTGACCGCCGACCTGACCGAGCGCCTGAAAGGTCCGTTCTTCCAGGCGTTGAAGGACGCCGGGTTGAAGCCAGGCGACCTCGATGAGGTCGTGCTGGTGGGCGGCGCCACCCGTATGCCGGTCGTGCTCGACCTGGTGCGCAAGCTGACGGGCAAAGAGCCGAACCGCAGCGTCAACCCGGACGAAGTGGTGGCGGTTGGCGCCGCGATCCAGGCGGGCGTGCTTGGCGGCGAGGTGAAGGACGTGGTGCTGCTCGACGTGACGCCGCTCTCGCTTGGCGTCGAGACGCTTGGCGGCGTAATGACCAAACTGATCGAGCGCAACACGACGATCCCGACCCGCAAGAGCGAAATCTTCTCGACGGCTGCCGATGGGCAGACGGCGGTGGACATTCACATCTTGCAGGGCGAGCGCGAAATGGCCGCCAATAATATGACGCTGGGGCGCTTCCGGCTCGAAGGCATCCCGCCGGCGCCGCGCGGCGTGCCGCAGATCGAAGTGACTTTCGACATCGACGCCAACGGCATTTTGAACGTGTCCGCCCGCGACAAGGCAACCGGTAAGGAGCAGCGGATCACGATCACCGCCAGCACGAACCTGTCGAAGGAAGAGATCGAGCGGATGGTGCGCGACGCCGAACTGCACGCAGCCGAGGATAAGCGGCGGCGTGAACTGGTCGAACTCAAGAACCAGTCGGACGGCCTGGCATACCAGAGCGAGAAGTCGCTGAACGAACTCGGCGACAAAGTCGACTCCGCACTCAAGAGCCGTATCGAAGGTCTGATCAAAGACCTGCGCGAAGCAATCAGCCAGGAGAACGAAAGCCGCATGCGGTCGATCTCGGCGGAGTTGCAGCAAGCGATGTACCAGGTGTCGCAGAGCGCCTACGCTGGCGGCGGCGACGGCGCTGGCGCGCGCAAAGGCAAGGACGAAGGAGTCGTCGAGGGCGAGTATACGGTGGAGTGATCTAAGGTGACTGTCACCTGATAGAAAAAACATGATAGGCGTTGGCTTCGACAGGCTCAGCCAACGCCCCCCTCCACAGACAGACATGACCGTTGCCACCGGGGGCATCGCCCTTACATTAGCAACACGCACGAAGCCCCGCGCACGCGGGGCTTCGTGCGTGCAGCGCAGGTATTCATGCCCGCGTGGGTGGCGTCCTGATGTAGCAGATCCGCGTTGCCTCCAGCCGCCTTCCGGCAATGGGCGCACGGGCGCCCGCACGTCATTTCAGGGGTCATCTGTTGCAATTGCGCCTTGATCCCGTTATGGGAACATGCTATAGTTACGCGAAGGAGAGGATCCTGTCTTGTGCGAGCCAGGCTGTGCGCATCATCGCCAAAAAGATCCTGCGGGAGTTCTGGGAACGCCACGCCGATGCAGAACAGGCGTTGAAAGCCTGGTATTACGATGTCAAACACGCCGATTGGAAAAACCCTGATGATATTCGCAAAACCTACGCCACGGCAAGCATCCTGGCGAATAACCGGGTGGTCTTCAATATCCGCGGGAACAACTATCGCCTTGTCGTGGCTATCAATTACGATTTCGGCATCGTCTATATACGCTTTATTGGCACACACCAGGAATACGATCAGATCGACGCAGAGCGTATTTAGGGAAGGCATTATCATGGAGATCAAACCGATTCGCAACGACGCTGATTATCACGCGGCGCTTGCAGAAATCGAAACACTGTTGTCCGCGCGTCCCGGCACGCCAGAAGGTGATCGCCTGGACGTGCTCACCACGCTGGTTGAGGCTTATGAGGCGAAACACATACCGATCGCCGCGCCCGATCCGATTGCGATGATCGAGTACATCCTGGAAAGCCGCGGTCTCACTCGACGTGACCTGGAGCCCTATATCGGCAGTCGCGCGCGGGTCTCGGAGGTGCTCAATCGCCGACGGGCGTTGACGCTGGAGATGATTCGCAGGTTGCACGAGGGTCTGGGAGCGCCGGCAGAGGTCTTGATCCAGCCGTATGACGTGCGGCAACGGGCTGCTTGAGCGGTCGCTCGATAACTATGAACCCGCTCGACGTTCTGATCGTCATCATCCTGGCGCTGGCGGGCATCGCTGGCTACTACTGGGGCGTCGTACGGCAACTGCTGGCGCTCGCCGGGCTGGCTGCCGGGGTTGCCGTCGCCGGTCGCTACGGGGCGCTGGCAGCCGATGCGCTGATGTCGTTCGTTGACGACCGCGCCGTTGCAGAGATCGGCGGGGCGCTCATTCTGCTGGCGCTCGTGAGCGGAAGCGCCAGCCTGCTGGCGTCGCTGCTGCAGTTGTACGTCGGGTTGATGATCGCCGGGAAAACCGATCAGGGGGCGGGGGCGTTGCTGGGGGGCGTCCACGCCGCGCTCCTGATCACCGCACTGGCATTGATCGTCCACGCCCATCCCATTGAACCGTGGGAGTCGGCGTTGCGCGAGTCGCCGCTGGCGACATTTCTGATGCAAACGGCGGGGAGGGCGCTGGCGCCGTTGTTGGGGATGGGGCTGTCGTAGTGGGCTTATAACAGCTTCAAAAAATCATCCACGCTCAACCGCGCTTGCTTGAGAATGTGCGCCAGTGTTGAGCGTTTGACTGGTCGATGCGTTGGTACGGTGATCTTGAGCACGTCGCTTCCCAGGTGTTTTTGCAGTCGGATGTGACTGCCACGCTGACGCACAACTATCCACCCATCTCGTTGCAGAGCGCGGACAATCTCGTGGTACGGCAGACTGGGCGTCTTGCTCATAGCTCAATCTCGCGCACCAGCGCGTGCTCTGTGATGACCAGATCGTCCTCTACTGGTTCAAGATAGAGTTCGATAGCCTCCTGGATGTTGCGCAATGCTTCTTCTACCGTGCCTCCTTCGCTGATGCAACCGGGCAATGATGGAACGTACACCGTGTATCCACCCTCATCGCTGGCTTCCAACACGACTTTGATGCGCATCCTGCACTCTCCTATTTCTGTGCTATTCAGATAGACTACTGACATTGTACATCACATTCTTCTCACAAAGAACTCAACGAAGTTCAACTTTATCTAACCGACGGGCAATCACATTGCACGCATCCCATGATTCTGGTAGAATCAGAGCAAGCGCCGGTCTATCCGGCGAGTAGTGCACATCAGTTCTGGAATCGACAAAGGAGGCTGCTCTGATCCAGGAACAGGCCGTAGAGGCGACAGAAATTGCGCGGCGGGCAGTGGCGCTCGCCGAGGACAAGCAGGCCAGCAACATCGTGCTGCTGGACTTGCGCCGGCTGAACAGCGTCGCGGATTATTTCGTCATCTGCACCGGCGGCAGCGAACGCCAGCTCAAGGCGATCACTGAAGCGATTGACGAAGGGCTTGCCCGCGAATACGATCTCCAGCCGCGCATCGAAGGGACAGCCGACACAGGTTGGGTGCTCCTCGACTACGGAGACGTTGTCGTCCACATTTTTTCTGTCGAACTGCGCGACCGGTATCGGCTCGAACGGCTATGGAGCAAAGCGACCCCGGTTGTCGTTCTGCAATAGGGTATCAGTATGAATGCCAGCAAACGTACTCACTACGTCATCTTTGGCCTCGGCGCAGCCGTTGGCAGCGCAGTCGGCCTCATCCTGGGATCGATCCTGACCTACTGGCTGGGAGAGGGAACCGTACGCCTGATTCAGCGCGCCTTCCGGCGCCTGAGCGGCGGCGATCGACCGAATTTCGAGATGCTGTTGCAATAAGAAGGGGAAAACCCGTGTACAGCCGTTGCAGTGCAACGGCTGTACGCGGCCTGCAATGCAACGGCTGTACACGGCCTGCAATGCAACACGTACAGACGTTGCAGTGCAACGGCTGTACGTGTTGCGTCGCCCCCTACATGCTCTCCTTCACCAGCTGAGCGATGTCGGTTGGCAGACGCGCCACGCGCACGCCGACAGCTTCGAGCGCGGCGATCTTTTCTTGCGCTGTACCCTCGCCACCCGTGATGATTGCGCCAGCGTGCCCCATGCGCTTGCCCGGCGGCGCCGTCTGCCCGGCAATGAAACTGACCACCGGCTTGGTGACGTGCGCCTGAATGTACTTCGCCGCATCGATCTCCGCCGCGCCGCCAATCTCGCCGATCAGCACAATCGCTTCGGTCTCGGGATCGGCCTGGAACATCTCCAACACATCGACAAACGACATGCCAATGATCGGGTCGCCGCCAATGCCGACGATCGTCGTCTGCCCCAATCCGATCCGCGTCAACGCATCGACCGCTTCATAGGTGAGCGTACCGCTCTTCGACACCACGCCAACCGATCCGGGAGACGCAATGTTGCCCGGAATGACTCCCACCTTTGCCTGAGCGGGAGTGAGCAACCCCGGACAGTTCGGTCCGATCAGGCGCGCGCCATGCTCACGAATGAACGCATACGTCGCCACCATGTCGTTTGCCGGAACGCCCTCGGTGATGCACACGATCAAGGGGATGCCCGCTGCAGCCGCCTCGCGCATTGCATCCGGCGCAAACGCCGCCGGAACATAAATAACCGAGACATTGGCGCCCGTCTGTTTCACAGCTTCCGCCACCGTGTTGAAGACCGGCACCTTGCCATCGATCGCGGTCTGCCCGCCACGACCGGGCGTGACGCCTGCTACCACATTCGTGCCATACGCAATCATCTGGCGCGTATGAAACTCTCCCTCGCGCCCGGTAATGCCCTGCACGAGCAGACGGGTGTTCTTATCGACCAGGATGCTCACAGGTCCCCTCCTTACCCTCAATGGCTCTCGCGCTGTACGCGCGATGGTAGCACATTCTTGCCCGGATGACAAATCCTTACCGTTCGCCGAAGATCGCCCGCCCGATCCGCACAATGGTCGCTCCTTCCTCAATGGCGACTTCAAAATCATCGGTCATGCCCATCGACAGTTCGCGCCACGCGGCTGCGGGAAAGCGCTGCGCCAGAGCGTCGCGCAGGCGCCGCACGGCGCGAAAGACCGGACGCGCCGCTTCCGGATCGGGTCCCCAGGGAGCGATGGTCATCAACCCGCGCACATTAAGGTGCGGCAACGCCAGGATCTGCTCGACATCAGCGCAAAAACGCCCATAGATGTCGGGCTGCTCCTCCCATCCGTGCAGATCAAACCCGGACTTCGTTGCTTCGCCGGAAACATTCACCTGCAAAAGCACCGGCAGACGACCCTGCGCCTCAGCCGCATAACGGTCGAGCATCTGCGCCAGGCGCAGACTATCGACTGAATGCACCATGTCGAAGAGCATGGCGGCTTTCTTCGCCTTGTTTGTCTGCAGATGCCCGATCAGGTGCCAGGTCACACGATGGCGTTCCGCTCCGAGCGCCGCCATTTTGGCTTCCGCTTCCTGCACCCGGTTTTCGCCGATATCGCGCAACCCCGCGTCGAGCGCCGCGCGGATCATCTCCACCGGATGCGCCTTCGTCACTCCCACCAGGCGAACCGCGGCAGGATCGCGGTCGACGCGACACGCAGCAGCGGCGATCCGCTCGCGCACGGCAGCCAGTCGTTCGGTGAGCGTCTCCATGGATATGGTATACTTTCCGTTAATAAGGAGGCGGCATTTCCGACGCCATGATACACCAGGAGCGCAGGTAAGCGGCGTGAACGCCAGAATCGTCAGTGTGCTGTTTGTCTGTACGGGGAATATCTGCCGTTCCCCCATGGCTGAGGGCGTCTTTCGACATTATGTCGAGCAGGCAGGGTTAAGCGGGCGGATCAAAACCGACTCAGCCGGCACCGGCGCGTGGAATGTCGGCGATCCGCCGCATCCCGGCGTCACCGCCATCCTTGCCGAACGCGGCATCCGCTATGCCCATCGCGCGCGCGTCGTCCATCCCGACGATTTTACGCGCTTCGACTATATCGTCGCTGCTGAACGCGCCCACCTGGACACCCTGCGCCGTATGGCTGGCAGTTCGCTCGTGCGCCTCAGCCTGCTCCTCGACCACGCGCCCGACCTCGGTCTCCGCGATATTCCCGACCCCTACTACAACGGGCGCTTCCGCGACGTTCATGACATGATCGACCGCGCCTGCCGCGGGTTGCTGGATCACATTATCAGGGTTGAACGTCTTATGTGACGAGTAGTCAACGTTCTGCGCAACTGGCATGCTTGTGTCGCAGGCATGCCATCAGTGCATTGCCCGCATTATCAAGAGGAACGTATGAGCGTGTACGATGAAACCATCACAAAAATTCGCCAACTGCCTGAGCCGCTAGTGCAAGAGGTGCGTGATTTTGTTGACTTTCTTCTCACACGCCACGACCAGATGCGCTGGCAACTCTGGAATCAGTTCTCGGAGGGCATAGACCTGTCTGAGGCGGATTTCTCCGACTATCTGGCTAACCTGGAAGACTATGAGCGCCGTCTTGAGCGCGGAGAGATCGCATGGCAACCATTACACGCGGTGATGTTGCATTGTGCGATCTCAATCCCGTCATAGGGACAGAACAGGCTGGCGTGCGTCCGGTATTGCTGCGAGCTAATGGACTTTGAATAATTATTTCCGCTATTCGCCTTGTAGCCCGGCGACTGAAGTCGCGGGCTACGGGAAGCGAAGCCCGCGCAGGCGGGCTTCATCGGGCAATACCGGATTATTTTTTCAAAAACAATTAGCCCGCAGCGCAGAGGATGCGCGACCGCGCGGCACAGATCTACCGGTTTCATCATCCTCAGCCCGCCGTGTCCGGATGCCCTCTGAATGCCCGGACCCATCAGCCTGCTACGATCATCGCTTCATTCAGGACGAAGACTCGCCGCTCCAGGCGTCACATCCCCGCGTTCGCCAGCGCCTCGCGCACCAGGTCCGGCGTGATTTCTTTGAGTGAACGTTCGCGCGCCAGGGACTCGACCTGCATCTGTATCTGGCGGCTCGCCGAAATGCGTGGGATGTAGGGAAGTTTTTCCAGCGCCTCGTCGAGCACCGCTTTCGCTTCAAGCGACCAGGGGAGATTGCCCGGCGCCGGCTCGATCCGCGGCGGACCGCCGCGGATCATACTGTACGCCTGATCGACCGGCAGAAAGTTGAACAGGGTGTCGTACAACCCGTTGACGATTTCCTGCACTACATAGACTGCGCCACGGTATCCCATGAACGGCGTGCCGACCGCGCGGCGCACGGTTGGACCGGGAAACGCCGCCATGAAGAAGCGCGCAAACTTTGCGCCCGCCTCGGACAGATAGATTTTTTCGTTGATCGAGCCGAAGACGAAGGCTGGCGCGCGGCGGTGCAGCATCTGGCGCACTTCGTCATTATCTGGATCATCAGGGCGACGGGGACGGGCAGAGACAAAAGCGATCTTCATGCCCAACTCGTCTCCCAGGTAGCGCGCCAACCCTTCGGCATACGACCGCCCCGCAACGATGCCAATGTCCGTCGTGCCAAACCAGTCCCCCTGCGGTCCGCGCCACAGGTCCCACACGGCGCGCAGCGTCGTGCGTTTTTCGCTGGCAATGAACGCTTCCGCCTGCTCAGACGTTCCCAGCAGGCGCCCCAGTTCACGCACAAACGCTGTCGTTTCGCGCATGCCGAAGGGTGCGTAGAGGGTCGGTTGACCGAGCATGCCCGCCAGACCGGCGCCGAACTCGCGGTACATCACCACATTGACCTGCGCGGCTGCCAGGCGCGGCGTATCCGCCAGCGTCGCCTCCATCGGGTAAACCAGATTGATCCGCCCGCCGGCGCCCGCGATTAGTCGCCTGACCTCCTCCAGGTCGGAAAATGAGTTGAAACAGCCGTAGGTTGGACCAATGATGTTGACCGTCCCCGGCGCCGGCTGAACCCCGGCGGCGTGCGGAGCGCCAAACTGCTCCCACAGCCAGCGCAGCACGCGATCGCGCCCGGCCCATTCGTCTTCTGAAAGCGAGTTACTCCAGTAGAAGCGCGTCCCTTCACCAAGGGTCGCCACCAGCGACGACAGATCAGCGCCGATCATTTCGCTCTCGGCGGTCGAAATCACGATGACCTGTTTGCTGTCGAGCGCGCCGCTGGCGCGGAGGTTCTCATACGTCCAGCGCACCTTGTCACTCGTACCCTTCGCACCGACCTCCTGCTCGGTGATCGTTGCCGGGGTCATGTTTTCGATGTGAGGAATAGCGTCGGTATAGTCGGGTACCGCCGTTGCCACCAGATTGAAGCACCCGACCGGCGCATCGGCGATCACGTGGACATCCGGCATAGCGCACATGGTCCACACCGCCGCCCAGTACCCGGACGTATCGGAAAGATCGCGAATCAGTGCAGGGGGCATAGCCGATCACTCCGCAAAAAAGGCAACCATCTCACGATAGCGGTTGGTGCGCTCCAGGGTTTCCGCTACGAAGCCAATCGTCGCCGCCATGCCGCTGCTGAGGAAGAAGGGACGCGACGCCAGTTGGTTCGTGAAGTACATCGCTGGAATGCCGCGCTCCTTTGCCGCAGCCGCGAACGGCGTCGTACCCAGCACGAAATCGGGCGCATACCGGTCGAGCGCTGCCATATCCTCTTCCAGCGCCTTGCGATAGACGACCTCCTGCGTTCCGCGCGCTTTCAACCACAGTTCATCAGGGAGCGACAGCGGATCGACGCCAATCGAGGTGGAGACATATGGAACTTCGGCGCCTGCCTCGACCAGCAACCGCGCATAGGCGAGTTCGGTGCCTTCGTAGCCGGTCACCAGCACGCGCGCGCCCTTGAGCGACTTCGCCGCCAGCACTGCCTGCGCTTTGTCGCGTTCCTCTTGCGCCACCCGATCAACCAGCGCCGGGTCGAGGTCCAGCAAAGCGCCGATTGACTTGAGCCAGGCATACGTGCCGCTGATACCCACCGGCGCGCCGCCGGCCACCGACGCGCCCCATTCGCGATACAGGCGCGTCACCCCTTTATAGAACGGATGGAGCGGCGCCAGCGCCGCTGCCCGACCGGCGCGCCGCAGGTCGTCAATCGAGCGTCCCGGCAGCGCAATCGTCGCCTCGACCCCCATCCGTCGCAGGATGGCGTCAATCGCCAGTTGGTCGGCAGGAAAGACTTCGCCGACCACCACAACCGTGCGCTCCTCGCGCGGTCCCTCCCGATCGCCCAGCCGACGCAACAACGCTTCGAGCGCCACATCCTTCGCTTCCGGATGCGAATGGATCGCATAGGCAGGCACACGCACCAGCACCACCTCGGCATCGCCAACCTTGCGCGGCAGCAACTCCTCCGGCATGCCCGCTGTTTCTGCAACACACAGCGAGACCACCGGCACCAGGCGGCACCCCGGCTCACGCGCCGCCGCCTCGATTGCTGCGCGCGTCCCCTCGACGATCTCGCCGGAGTATAGTTCGGCGCTGCCCAGCGTTGGCGCCAGGATCGACTTACGCGCACCATAGAAATGGGTCACAAACGTCAACCCGTAGAGACACCCGGTATCGGTCGCCATAACGGGGTGTGACCCCTCGATCCGGCTCAGAATGCGCAACGACCCGAACGCCGGGCACATCGACTGCGGGTGAAGTTTGCAGGTGTGCCCCTGCGATTGCTCAGCGCTCAACGCGATTGGCTCCATGGAACGCGCCTTTCAAATAGCAGACAGGAGAGCAGAATATCGGAGAGGTGAAGAACATCACAACAATCACGACATACTCTTTACTACATGGATAACGGAAAGATTGCGCCAACGCGCACCTTTCCGCAAGAACCACAGAACAAGAACATGGATTTCTTCAGAACTGCGGCGCCTTCAAAGCCCTACGTCCGCCGTCTCTGGTTCTCGGTTCTCAATTCTTGGTTCTCGGTTCTCGGTTCCCTAACCCCTACTGCTGCTCCGGCTCATTCGCCTTCGCGGGGTCGAGCCGCAGGTAGGCGGACGTCGCCTGCTTGTCGGTAAAGCGTGCCGCAATGATGAAGCCAAGGATCACCGCCGCGAGCGGCACGAAACAGAGCGCATAGCCGGACCAGACGGGCCATGGTGATGGCTCCGCTTGCAGAAGAATCAGAAAGTCCATAGCACCTCTCCTTACCTGTACGAGAATGACCTGGATACCAACCCACTGAGCCTCACAGCATTTCTCACAACGCTTACCCGTGGATGTGAGTGTTGGCTTCGACAAGCTCAGCCAACGTTTGTTGCATACCGGTCATCCTGCCGGATCAGACGTTATGAGACGGACCGTAACCCAAGAACCCACCGAATGCTGCTGTGCTGTCAGCATCACGATGCGTCGCTTCCGTTGCGCGCGCGCGACGGCATTATCAACCGGCGCATCTCCTCCGGATCGATCCTGAAGTTTTCGATCACCTCGATGATATACCGGAAATGCTCACGCGGCACGGCGATGAACATTTCGCCTGGCGCCACCCGATTGTGCATCCGACCGCCGCCGTCGCCCGTGGTAAACACGCTGTTGCGCATGAGACGCGGCGTTGCAAAGATCGACGCGCACGCCGACGGACCCAACTCGCCAATTGGGAAGGTCCCTTCGCGCACCGACGCCGCACCTGCGATCTGCATGGCGTGCATTGGATCGGTAATGCAGACCAGCAGATCGACCGGCACACCCTCCGGCACGTCATCGAGCGGAGCAGCGGCAAGCGCAGCAATCGACCCGGCGGGCAACACTGAGCTCTGCGCCTTGTTGCGCTGTGCTCCCTCCACAGTAAAGAACCCCTGCGCCATCGTCAGATACTGTCCCCTGGTAATGAGAGAGCCAGCGTCGGGCAACCAGCCCAGGTGATACTGCCCCACCCAGCAATCGTGATGGTGCGCATCGACGTACACCCGCCGTCCTGCTTCCGCCTCACGGATGATGGCGCATGCCACGACATTCGCCGGTTCATACCCCGGAGGCGGCGCCTCTTCGCAGTACGTCACTGCAACCGGTCGCCGCTTGACTTTCATCCGCTCGACCAGCAGCGTGTTCAGGTATTTGAGATCACATTCCATAAATGACTGTCGCCGTGTGTACAACACCGTGCCGTTTGACCCGTTCCCGATGTGGCGCAATGACGTCCCGATCACCCGCCAGCGCGGGGTGATGGGCTTATGCCGCACTCTTGCCGCTTGCCCTGGTCCTTTCGCCTCCTCACCGATACGTCGGCGCATCGGCGTAGCGCAGATCGACGAAACTGAACGCCTGCCCCGAACGCCGCAGCGCCGATAGAAATGCCACCTTATGTTCGAGGTCGTGCGGCTCTCCCAGGCGGATCTCGACCGAACCAGACGTAACGGTAATCCCGTCGCGTTCGCTGCGCACCATATCGGTAACGTACATCCCAATCGCTTCGATCATCTGTTGCACTTTGAGTTGCACCGGGTCGGTCACCTGCACCTGTGGAATAACGGGCTTCAACGACAGGAGCGGCACAGTGAAGACCGGCGCCTTTTCGCCGAACAGATCCGCCTCACGCGCCGGGTCGGGCCGTCCAGGCGGCTCTTCGGCGCCGAAGACGCGCAGAAACTCATCGTAACTCAGCGGCGTGTAGGTATCGACCGGCTGCAATTCCCCGCGCGCAACACGCCCTGCCAGGTCGCCAAAAATCCGGTTGAACTGTTCGTCCTCGAGCGCCAGGCGGCAGGCGTCGGCGAGTTCACGCACGTTGCGGCTCAGCGGCACACGCGTCAGGATAGGCAACCCGACCGCCTTCGCATACTGATCGGCGGTATCGCTGCCATCATCGCGGTTCACCACCAACCCCAGTATCTGAGTTGTGCCGCCCATTGAGCGGAAGTATTGCGCTGCGCGCGCGATATTGTTCGCCGCGTAGAGCGATTGTCGGTCGTGCCCGACAAGGATGATCACCTGTTCGGCAAGCGAACGTGCGAGCGGCGTGGCGAACCCGCCACACACCACATCGCCAAGGAAGTCCATGACGATGAAATCGAGGTTCCAGCGGCTCATGCCCAGGTTTTCGAGCACCTTGAAGCCGGTCGAAATGCCCTGTCCGCCGCAGCCGCGCCCGACTTCGGGACCGCCGAGTTCACACCCGAAGATCACCACACCAGGACGTAGTTCATTGCGGAAGATCACGTCGCTGATCGACAGTTGATCTTCTTTTCCCGCTTCCCTGAACAGGCGCCACTGATCGCCCAGTGTCGGCAGCGAATGCCCGCCAAAGATCGTGTTGCACGAGTCGTGCTTCGGGTCGCAGCCGAGTTGCAGCACACGATAGCCATCGTATGCCAGCCGCGCGGTCAGGTTGGAGGTGAAGAAACTCTTCCCCATTCCGCCCTTACCGTAGATTGCGATCATGCGTGGCGCCATTGCGTTTCCTCTCAGTCCGCCCGCGTCTGAAGCCGCAGGCTACGGGTGCGAAGCCCGCCTGCGCGGGCTCTTCCGGATTTAATGCTCATACAGCCCTTCAGACACCTCCCTGCTGCATACGCCCAGGCTCCGCTTGCCCCTACGCGCCTGCAACCTGCAACCTTCGCACCTTCAACCCGAAACATCCCACTCCATCACGAGTTTCAGGCACTCCGGGTCGTTCAGCGCCGTGGCATACGCCGCCTCAAACTGCGTCACCGGCATGCGGTGCGTGATCAGCGCTGCGGCGTCGAGCGTGCCATTCGCCAGCAGATCGCGGCTTCGCTGCAGATCACCCGCCGCCCATTCCTTTGCCGTGAGTAACCGCGCCTGTTTGAGAAAGAGCGGCATGTACGGCAGACGCAGTTCATCGTAGTACCCGAGCAGGATGATCGTGCCATCGTTCGCCAGCAGCGGCAACGCATCGCTCAACGCCGCCATTGAGCCGGTCGCTTCGATGATGGTATCAACCGGCTGCTGCACCATCGCCGTGAGCGAGTCGGTCCCTGCATCAATCCGCAGGTCTGCCATGCTGCGTTCAAGACGACTTGCAATCCGATCGCTGACCGCAACCCACGCCCCGCGCGCCCGCGCAGTCCGCGCTGCAAACTGCCCTACCGGACCCTGCCCCAGCACCAGCGCCCGCCGGCCGGTCAGGTCCTGGTCTGTTCCGGCAACCAGATCAACGCCGTGCAGCGCGGTCGCCGCCAGCGCCAGCAGCACGCCGTGTTCCGGCGGCACACCATCGAGCGGAACCACCCGGCGGTAATCGACCAGCAGCGTCGCCGACTGGCCGCCCCACGCCGGATTGACCTCGCGGAAGCAGCGCGCTCCGCCGACATACACCCAGCGCCCATCGTATTCCGCCGGAACCGCTGCGCCGCGCCCAACCACCCGACCGACCGTTTCGTACCCTGGCACTACTGGGAACTGCAACATCGGGTGCGGCATCCGCCCCGCCAGCAACATCCGTTCTGTCCCGGCGCTGACCGAAGTGAATGCGGTTTGCACCACGACATCTTCAGGTCCTGCATCCGTCAACGCAACGTCGCGCAGTTCGAGACGATGCGGAGCGGTGATGACAATAGCGCGTGTCATTTCCATCGATGCCTGCTCTAACGCACTGCCGCTTCGGACTGCCTGCTGCTGCGCGCCATCCGTCGCTGCCGGCCCGCCTGGATGCCACGATAGACGAACTGCGCGCAGTTGATCAGGTACGTACAATACGCCACCAGCATCAGCGTCATGATCGCATCGGGCGACCAGTGCAACCAGACGGCGAGAAAATACAGGTTGTGCATGACCATTGCCAGCGCATTGCCGGCGTCTTCCCAGAAGAACTCCGGCGCCAGGAACCAGCGCCCGAAAATCTCCTTTTCCCAGATCATGCCGGTGATTGTGATTGCCCACAATAGCGCGATTTTGATCCACACGCTGACAGTCGCCGCCATGTAACCTTCGCCCGTCGTCAGGTAGCGGATCACCAATCCGAAACTGATCAGAAAGGCAAGAAACTGGATCGGCGCAAGCACCGCCTGAACTTTCGTCCAGACGCTCGCATCACGGCGGGCAAGCTGTTCGGGCGTGTAGGTTGACATTGGTTCCCCCGCTATGTCAACACATTTTGACTTGTGAGAAGCGTGCGATTAGATTATAATACATCCGCCGTCAAGAAAACGTCTACAACCGCTACACAATTGCTGCCACTTTGACGCGCACTGTTGTTGAGTTCGTTTACAACGCGCAGGGTTGTTAGTTGATGCCGGGCATACGGTCCACGACGCCAGCAGACGCCTCAGAACATCCATGGGCAGGCAATTGCGCGTATTTGTTGACGTATAACAACGTTTGCGATTGTGACCATTCTACAGACAGCAGGAGCGACGCGATGCGTATCAATAATGTCCCGATTGTGTTCACCACCACGGCGATCGACAAGGGTTTTGCGCTGTTGCCGAACGTTGCTTCATTCGCCTCTACTATTGGCAGACCGCTGCGCATCATCCACGTCCTTGGTCAACGCTACCGGAGTTATGCCGAACGGCAGATGGCAGCGGCAATCGAGGCGCTGCCTTCCGGCAATGGTCTGGTCTACGAACTTCTCAAAATCGAGAAGAAGCAGCATCGTGCTTTTCTCGACGAAATCGCCAGCACAACCGGCGGCATTCTGGCGATGCTGCCCACCCGCCACAGTTTCATCAACCGGTTGCTGGCGATGATGAGCGACTACGAAAAGTTCATGATCGAAGGTCCGCTGCCGCTCCTTGCGCTTCCGCGCAACGGTGGGCTGCCGAACTCGATCGAGCGCATTCTCTTCCCCCTCGACCTTTCGCCGCGTTCCGACGATTCGCTCGAGCAAGCCGCCGATTTTGCAAAGTCGGTTAGCGCCGAACTTCATCTACTCCATGTCTTCGGCGACGACCGGCTGCTCCCTTCCGAAATGGACATGCAGGCGCGTATGGCTGCGCGCTCACCGCGGGAACTGTACCAGATCGACAAAGACCACATCCAGGCGTTGGCCGACCGCGCCCGCGCGCACAATGTCAACGTCATCACCGCCACTGCCGAAGGTCGTGCGCATACCGCCATCCTGGGCTACTGCAACGCCGAAAAGATCGATCTCGTCATTATGGCGACTCATGGACCGCGCTCGAGCGAAGACATCTGGAAAGGCACCACCACGGCGCGGGTCATCCAGCACGCCAACCTTCCGGTCATTGCGATGCGCTGTTGATGCGCCACCCATTCTCCCGCAGGTTTTCCAGCCTGCGGGAGAATTGAAGCCGCCAGATCCACACATCCGCTGGCAGGACATCGAGCCAGAGCGCAGCGCACACGACCATCGCCTGAACTGCGACCAGCGCCAATCCAACCCCCTGCGCCGTCGCCAGCCCAGACTCGAGTGCATCTGCGGCAAGCCAGACGCATATCGTGGTTGCTGCGCTGACACTCAGCGGAAAGATCGTGCTCAACACCTGAGCAGGGGGCAATCCGGCGGCAAACCAGGGGGGCCAGATCAGAGGACCGCCATCGTGCGTATGTGCTGAAGCATACGCCGTCAGGCGCATACTGACATGCCCCCACCAGCAGAGCATGAACGTCCACACCCCCCACTGATTGGCGCCATTCCACGTCAGCGCAACAATACCCGCAGCAGGCACGATCCACATCACTTCCTGCCACAGCGGGCCGCTCCGCGCGAAACCCAGCCGGCGCGCACGGAACCCGGCGGATGCGCGACACCCGATCTCCATCCACACCCATACAACGGTTGCGCATAGATGAGTAACATACACGCCGCGCAGCGACAGATCATCGCGGGATAGCGCCAGACCGACGAGCGCACCGACGACCGCAACCGTTGCCAGACCGAACATCCACGAAAAGGCGCCAGATGACAGACGATCAGCGATTGTGGGCAGAGTCACCGCAGCGCCCAGCACCAGAACGGCATAGATCGAGAGCACGAGGTATGCTGGCATAGGTGTCGCCCCCACCGACTGTACATCCAGGACCTCAAGCGACCGCCGGTTGACTCGCCCGCCGACGCGGCAGATAGTGACGCACCTGCGCCGCCAGAATATCTGCCGTCATACGCACCTGCGTCAGCCATGGAACCGGCGTCATCTTCTTGTGCATGTACGACTCGAACGTCAGGTGCTGCACATCCAGGTTGCGGCACATATCGGTGAAGACTTCCATCTGCCGCGCGTTCCCGTATCCCCACTTCTGCAACCAGACGAGAAAACGGTACATCGTGCCATACGTCTTCCACCACTGACGCTCATAGCGACGCAGGGCGGCGAGCGATGCGTCCGGCAGGCTAGCGATCAGCGTCTCTGCCGCCATTCTGCCGCTCTTCATCGCCCAATAGATGCCTTCGCCCGACGTATGCACCACCAGACCCGCCGCATCGCCGATCAGCATAGCGCGCTCGAATGCCATATGCGCACGCGGCTCCATCGGCAAGGCGTGCGCTTCCTCCAGAATAACCTCGCCGCCTTCGAGATCGCGGGAAAGTCGCTGCTTGAGATTGGCGAGCAATTCACGCGCGCGTTTGCTGTGCGCCGGTCCGGTTCCGATACCGACAGCGACGTGGTCGCTCTTGGGAAACGCCCAGGCGTACAGATCGGGGCTGACCTCAGGACCCAGGTAGAGATCGGCGGTATCCTCCCAGCGCGCCATTTTGCTGGCGGGCAGGCGAATGCGCTGCTGGATGGCGATGCACCGCGGCAGATTGGGCAACCCCAGCAATTTCGCGGTCGTCGAGTACGCCCCATCGGCACCGATCACCGTTACGGCGCGCAACTGCTGGCGCGCGCCGCCGAACCGCTCGCGGTAGGTTGCAGTCACGCCATTCTTATCGAACGCCAGATCGACCAGTTGACCTTCGATCAGGGTTGCGCCGCGTTGCACTGCGCGCTGACGAATATACCGGTCGAATTCCTCGCGGCAGCACATCGCAATATAATCCTGGTCGGAGTGATGGACGCCGGCCACCTCGATTTCGACGACCCGCTCGCTTGGTGAATGCACCAGCGCGCGATGCACCTTGCGCGAGATGAGCGTTTCCGGAAGTTCGAACTCGGTGAACGCCACCGGCGGCACCGCGCCGCCGCACGGTTTGACATACGACGTATCACGTTCGAGCATCACCACCGGCACACCCGCACGCGCCAGCGTATCAGCGGCCGTTGCACCGCCGACCGATGCGCCTACCACGAGAACTGGATCCATGAGCCGCTCCTTCTAGCCGGTAGGGGTTAGGGGATGCGAGAACCGAGAACTGAGAACCGAGAACTGAGAACCGAGAACTGAGAACTGAGAACCGAGAACTGAGAACCGAGAACTGAGAACTGAGAACTGAGAACCGAGAACTGATTTCCTGCAACGCAACGTTCCGATCCTTACTTTCTCGCTTCCCGACCTCTTGCCTCTTGCCTCTTCCCTCTTCCCTCTTGCCTCTTCCCTCTTCCCTCTTGCCTCTTGCCTCTTCCCTCTTCCCTCTTCCCTCTTCCCTCTTCCCTCTTGCCTCTTCCCTCTTCCCTCTTGCCTCTTCCCTCTTCCCTCTTCCCTCTTCCCTCTTGCCTCGCGTCCGGCTTCACGTTCACCGTTCAACGCTTAATTATCCACGCACCCCGATTGCTGCCGCCATCATGCCCCACACGAACATAGCGATACCGCTGGCATTGTAGAAAATAGCGCGTTTACGCGGATCGGCAATCGAGAAGAACTTCCACTGCGTCGGGATCTGCATGAGCACCAGCGCGCCAATAATGCCGGCAACAATCCAATTTCTGACGTGCAGGAAATACATCACCACCAGAATCTGCGCGACATTGATCGTCACGAACGCCGTCCACGCCGCAGCAATCTCACCATACAGCACCGGGATCGATCGAATGCCGCTGACCCGGTCGCCTTCGATGCTCTTGAAGTCGTTGATCGTCATAATGCCGTGTGCGCCGAGCGAGAAGAGCGCCGCCATCAACACACTGCCGAAGGTCAACGGCGCAAACGCCAGATGACCGGCAATCCAGGGCAATCCTTCGTAGGAGACCGCGACGATCGTGTTGCCAGCCCAGCCGTTGCGTTTGGCGCGGATCGGACCCGCGCTGTAGATCACCGCCAGCACCATGCCAATCGCCGTCATCAGGGCGACATACGGACCCAGGAATAACGCAATGCTCAGACCGAGCACAACCAGCACAGCAACGGTAATAAACACCTGCCGCGCTGATACCAGACCGGACGGGATCAGGCGTTGCGGCTCGTTGATTGCGTCCACATCACGATCACAGTAATCGTTCACCACCTGCGACATACCGCAGAGAATCGGACCGGCGAGCAGCACGCCGAGCGCGATCCGCCCCACATCGGGAAACGTCCACTGACTGGCGCCACTGGCAACGGCGCCGCACAAGAAGGCCCACGACGGCGCAAACCACGTCACCGGCTTCATCAGTTCAATGGAGCGCCGCACAATCACCGTCGGGCTCGTCGTCAAGCGCGACGGCGTGGTCGGAGCAGTTGATTCCGGCATTGGCACACTCTCCTGCGAGTCATGGAATGAAGAAGATTGCTGCGACAGATATGATACCACGACTCTCTAAGAACAAGCATGCTGTGTGATGCGCAATTGCGATACACATCACACAGCATGCATCACACCCCCGTAGCGCCAGGATTACGGCGTGCTCGACAGCACGGCGGGCACCTGACCCGGCTTGGCGGCGCCTGGCGGAATGTTGGCGCCCTGGTGGCAGAGCCAGCACGACGAGCTCTTACCGGCCATGATGCCATCGGCGATCCGTCCGCCTGGCGCGACATACGTCTCCTGAATATGCTTCGTCATCTGGAGCATGATCGACGCATGGTTCTTCTGCGCAATCTCATAGCTCTGGAAGTTGCGCGAGTTATGGCAGAACGTGCATCCCTGCCCCATACTGACGTTGAAGTGATACATCGTGAACTGATTGCGTTCGACTTCGGCGTTCGAGATATCCCTCCGGCCGGTGACGACCAGGCCGCCGGGGTAATCGAGATCGAGCGGCAAGCGCCAGTCGTTCGGCAGGGTGTTCATAATCTCGATTGGATACGGCTCCAACCCGGCCGCCTTGCCGTTGTGACAGGTCGCGCAGGTGATCTGATAGCTGCCGACGGAAGCCGGCAGTTTGGCAGTATAGTTCTGGTTCAGGTCTGCCGACATCAGCATCATCTTCCGCGCCGTCACCTTCTTCGCCGCATTCGGATAGCCGTCCTGCTGGGCGAAGTTGGCGATATTGTGGCAGTACGTGCAATCGACCTTCAAGCCGCCGGAAACCTGCGCCACCATATACGCCGAGATCTGCGCCGTCGTCATCCCCTTCAGCACCTGCACCGCCTGCGGCTGCGGGTTGGCTTGAATATACGCATTCATCGCCGCCAGCGATTCGGCGTTGATATAATTCGTTGGCTCCTGCGTATAATTGACGTAGATCGGGTTCTGGATGGGCGGCGCAGGCGCCGGGATCACCGTGTAAAAGATCCACCAGAAAATCGCGATACTCGCCACGGCCATAACGACCGAGATGATTCCGGCCACGATGTAGAACCTGCCGCGGACGGTATTCGTGATTTCCGGAAAGAGCGTTGGAGGCTGCTGGATCATCGCTTCTATTCCTCTCTAGCAGTGCCGCGGTCGAGGCATAAAGCCGGGCCGCTGCGCGGGCGGGCGAATGCAGCGCACCCGCCCGCCACACACGCGCTTACCGGAAGACAAACTGCGCCCAATCGGGGTTTGGCCAGGGCGCTACAATCTTGGCCGTCTCACCCCAGGTATACCAGTCGGGTACGAGCGTACCGCTCAAGAGCAGACCAATCGCACCGGTAATCGCCGTGAACGCCGCGAACCACCATGCCCAGATATGGATGTTGTACGAGTTGGCATTCCAGCCCATCACCCAGCGCCAGAAGAGTTGTGCGCGCTGCGTGCCGGGACCTTCCGCCATCATCTCGGTGAACTCCATCTCCGACTTCCACTTCGAGGTGGCAACGATCGTTGCGCCGTGCATCGCCAGCAGCAACGTCGATCCGAGCAGGAAGAAGATCGAGAGCATATGGAAGGGATTGTAGTAGAAGTTGCCCCAGTGGATGCTCACGTAGTTCGTCCAGTCCAGGATCGCACGGAAGCCGTGTCCCGGCGCGGCGTTCCAGTTGCCGAGCGCTATGGGATGAATCAGATAGAGCACGAAGTAGAGCGACAGCGCTGAAGCGAACCCCCACGCCAGGTGCGTGCCGACGCCGGTGGCTTTCGCGCGCGTGTAGAGGCGCGCCCACCACGTCAGCACCGAAATGTGCAGGAAGAAGGTCGCTGCCAGCCATGCGCCGCCCTTATCCCACGGCACGTCCCAGCGCAGACCGTACTCGGTCGGCGGCGGATAGATGGCCAGGTTCCAGAACTCGCGCAGGTAGATGATCGGGTTCCACCCCACCTGGCGGCCATAGTCGACCAGAACGATGAAGGCGGCGGCAAAGAACGTAATGAATGAAATGACGCCCCACAACCCGACATAGATCGGACCCACCTGCCCTTCGCCGAGCAGGCGCTGCATCCAGCCGACGTGCCCCGGCGGCTTGGCGATCGTTCCTTCCAGACCGTCGCGATACTCCTCGTCGTGCAGGTCGATCGGGCCCGGCGTCTCACGACCGCGCCCCAGCACCAGACCGACGCCCAGCAGCGACAGACCGGCCACCAGCGCTCCCTGCCCAATGCCATTCCAGATCGGGATCTTGTCCCAGAAGCCCCAGAAGGCGTTCCAGTCCTTGACGAACGTACCAGACAGGAAGATACAGAAGTTCGAGAAGAGCACCGATGCCGCGCCCGTCCAGAACGCGACGCGGTGGATGCCGATCTCGCCGATGCTATAGCCGAGGATATTGCGCCAGAAGACGTGGATGTTCTGATCGGAAATATTGCGCTTCGCCTCGCTCAGCACCGCCGACCCGTGCATATGCAGGAACAGCGTCGACGCGAAGAGGAGCGTAATGCCGATGGCATGGAACGGGTTATAGAAGAAGTTGTAATACTGATAGCCGATGTTCGACACCCAATCGAGGTGGTGGGTGATGCCGAGCGGGAAGCCATGCCCCCAGGCGCCCATCGCGATCGGGCGCAGCCACTGGAGCGTGATCCAGGACGACACGACCGCACCGAAGGCAATCGGCACCTCCATGCCCATATCGAGTTTCAGGCTGATATCGATCTGCCGCAACAACCAACCGACGAAGGCGATGGTGGCTGAAACCATCGTCAGGAACCAGAAGAAGCCAGGTTGGGCGGGATTGACGCTCAAGCCCTGCGACACGGGCGGCGGTTCGATGCGCATCGCCAGGATGTTGAGCGTTCCCTCGACGACCACGCCCTCATAGAGATAGAATGCCACCCCGAGAATGACGCCGATGATCGAGATTGCGCCGAAGAGACCGACATAGAAGCGGCCAATCCAGAAGTCGAACGGATCGACTCCGAAGAAGCGCGCCGCGAGGGTCTTTCCGGGACGCTTATAGAACTCCTCGATGATCGAGAATGGGATAACCTCTGCGGATGCTGCCTGCGAGCCTGTGGAGGAAATCGCCTCCGCGGGGAGAGTCTCTCCACTCGGCAGCGGCAGCGCGCGTGGCACAGCGGACATCGTGTGCTCTCGCTTTCTAGCGTACGGATTGGCTTACGCGAAGATTGTACGTCTCCACAGGCAAAGCCAGCACCTGGATATACGTACGGCGTAAAGACAGGACAGGGGCTGATGCGCTGCCACGTGTCAGCCCGCTGTCCTCATCTCTTTACGAGCGCCGGGCAGAATAATGACGTCGTTCAGGGCCTAAGCCAGTTGAATGCACCCGAGCTGAGCACCACGAAGTGGATGAGCAGCGCCATCACGAGACCTAGCAGGGTGGAGACCACCACCGATGTCCGGAACTCAAACGGTCGATCTTTCATATGAGCGCCTCCAAAATCTTACTTGAGCCAGGGCGTCCAGGCCCAGCACAGCACGTGAGCAATCACCGCGATAATCATCCCGCCGTAGATCGTCTTCACGACAATGTCGTGCACCAACCACTCCGCATTGTTGAACAGCGGCTTCCACTGATCGGGCACCAGATCGTTCTGTGGCTTGTCGGTCATGTGGGTCACCCCCTTTCGTGTCTGCCTGACCGGCTCTTGCAGCAACGCGCTGCGTCATGGTTTCTGCCCGCGCCAGTGACTCTGTCGCTTCTTGCCAGCGAGCGTGTCGAAGCTCCGTAGTGTCAATAGTATTCGCGGGTTTCATCGGGATTATACCGCCGGAAAAGCAACTACGTCAATCAAAACATCTTACACATATACTATGCAACGGTTATGCAGATCGTGTGCAGAAGCCAGAGTTATGAAGTCGTAACATTGCGTCAGAGTATGCACTACAGCGTTTGACATTCCCTCTACGTATACTATAATAAAGCCCTACAGTCCTAGCCAAAAGGAGGGGAAGAAGTGGGGAACCTTGCTTCACCCTGCCGTCGCAACCGCCACGTTGCAGGGTGAATACGCGGCGCTGACCGTGTGCGTGGCACTGCTCCCCGGCTCCGTTGCTCTGCAAACGCCGCGGCGCGCATGCCGACGCTTGACCGTTATAGAGATGGAGAAACCCCATGTTGGAGCAGGTCCATCGCCTGCTGGCGCTGTCCGACGTTCCACGGTACAACATTAAGGCGGTCGTCCAGCAGACTCAGGTCAATGTTTCGACGCTACGCGCATGGGAGCAGCGCTATGGCGTTCCGCGCCCGACTCGCTCCGATCACGGTCATCGACTCTACTCGCAGCGCGACATCGAAATCATCAAATGGCTCAAGCAGTGCACCGAGGAAGGACTGGCGATCAGCCAGGCGGTCGCGCTGCTGCGCGACATCAGCGATACCGGGGACATCGCACCCCGCGCCCCGCACCCCTCTCCGCCAACGCTCGCCGACGCCGGCTGGCCCGACCTGCGCACCCAACTGACCGAGGCATTGCTCAGCGCCAACCTGCGCCAGGCGCACTTGCTGGTCAACACCGCAGTCGCGCTCTTCCCGATCGAGACGCTGGTGCTCGATCTGTTTCAGCCGATGCTGATCGAGATCGGCGAACGCTGGGCGCAGGGCGATGTGTGTGTTGCGGAAGAGCGCGTGGTGACCAACTTCGTGCGCCAGCGGCTTCTGGGGTTGCTGCAGATCCACGCGCCGTTCGCCACCGGTCCGCGCCTGATCGCCGGGTGTGCGCCCGAAGAACAGCACGAGATCGGGTTGATCATGTTCTCGCTGCTGATGGAACAGCGCGGCTGGGAACTCCTCTACCTGGGGCAAACGGTATCGGCGGAAGGGCTGGACGGCTTCCTGGTGCGGATGGCGCCGGCGCTCATCTGTATGTCGGTCTCGATGGCGGAGCACGTTCCCGGTCTGCTGGAAATTGCACGCATCGCCGAAAACCGTCGCCGCCATCGGTTGATCTTCGCCTACAGCGGTCAGGTGTTCGACCGCCATCCTGAACTTCGTGGACGCATCCCCGGCATCTTTCTGGGCAACGATCTGCGCGAGGCGGTGATCCGGGCTGATGATCTCGGCGAGGAGATCGATCCGGAACGCTGGGCGCGACAGGCGCACTTCTTCCGCCATTAATGGCGATGGCGAGTCGGACAACGGGTTGTTCGGAAAAATCGGCGCTGAAAGGTGCAATTATGCGCTCATTGACGGCGTGGCTGTCCAGTCGCGGTCCAGAGGTCGCTCAGGCGCTCGATCAACGTCGTGAAGCCATCTGCAACACGGTCACAAACCGCCTCAAATCGACGTTCGCAGGCTTGCTGGCGGACATTGAGTCGCGCCATGGCAGCCAGTATCAGCAGGTGACGTTCAGTCGCACACCGCAACGTCTCCATCGCTTGTTGCTCGTCGCGCTTGCGCTCCAGGCGCCGTCGGTGCTGCAACGCGAAATTGAGTGGAGCGTGCGCCTGCTTCTGCGCCACGGCGTCACCCAACATCACATTCAGTCGATGGTGCGCTGGTACTTCGAGGCGGCACAGCGCGAAGTGGCGCTCGATGATCAGGACCGCGACAATCTGGCGGCGCTCGAAGAGGCGATTCTGGCGACGGTCTACGCAATTGGGGATGAGACGTCGCCGTGAGTGCGCGCCTATCCGAAACATTGCCGCGTGACGAGCGGCCGGGTGGCAAAAGCGACGCTTTCGCCTGCCCAATGATTTTCCAGATAGGCTCTTACTGCTGCATCTGCGCCTGTTGCACGTGCGCCTCCTCGATAAACGCTCGTTCCATCGCCTGCCATTCGGGCGGCGGCGCTTCATCCGTCGCCTCGGAAGGCGTCTCAAGCAGCACCACACGCACAGCGACATCGAGTTCGCTCGTCGCCTGCCCTTTGTAGACGCCGCGCGACGGCGGAACATCGGCGTAGTCGCGCCCAATGGCCACTCGAATGTGGCGCGACCCGGCGATCAGGTTGTTGGTCGGGTCGAATCCGACCCATCCCATTCCTGGCAGTAAGGCTTCCATCCAGGCATGGGTTGCGTCCGCCTCCGAACGATCACGGTCTTCGGCGCGATGGAAGAGGTAGCCGCTGACATAGCGGCAGGGAATGCCGAGCATCCGCGTCAATGCGATCATGATATGCGCAAAATCCTGGCAGACGCCACGACGGGCGCGCAGCGCGTCATCGACCGGCGAATGCACATGGGTGCTGCCAGGGGCATATTCGAAGGCGTCATAGATGCGCGTGTTGAGCCAGCAGAGGGTTGTCAACGGATCACTGCCGCGTTGTAATCCGATCTCATCGGCAAAGGCACGCAACAGGTCGCTGGGGTATGCAAAGCGACTGGGCTGGAGCAGATCCCACTGCTCGCCGCTGGCGGCGAGTGCATCGAGCATGCGCCAGGCGTCCCCATCGAGCATCGTGACCGGCGGCGGTTCGACGACCTCCACGGTCGCTTCAGAAATCACTGTGAGCAGCTTATGGCGCCCGGGCACCGTGAAGTGATGCACCGCATTCCCCAGAATATCGCGATAATCGAAAACGGTCGTCCGGGGGACAGTGGTCATATGAAAGCTGTGGAGGCGTTGATGTCCGTCGCTGCGCGGCTGCATGCGCACCTCCATCACGCTTTCACTCACCGGTGCGCTGTAACGAAAACGGGTCAGATGTCGAATATGGTAGAGCATATGTGAGGTTAAAGATTCGAGGCGAGAGGCGCAAGGGAATGAGCGCCTCGTCATCTTCTGTTCACCCTTTGCGCCTTTTTGTATGATTCGCCACACATAACGCGCCACCTTCGCACGTGCCGTCTTTCCGCGTACAATGCGTCACCTGTCCCCTCGCCCCTCTCGCCTCGCCCCTCTCGCCTCGCCCCTCTCGCCTCGCCCCTCTCGCCTCGCCCCTCTCGCCTCGCCCCTCTCGCCTCGCCCCTCTCGCCTCGCCCCTCTCGCCTCGCCCCTCTCGCCTCGCCCCTCTCACCTCGCCCCTCTCACCTCGCCCCTC